>DYON01000344.1 GCA_020720525.1 Acetofilamentum sp. | reverse complement strand
AAATTCGAAATGCCCGATAAACTCATTGCAACCCTGGTGCGGTTTCTCGAACAGAACCATGGCAAACTGTCGCAAAGGGTTAGAAACAAAGAATTTCATGCATTGACAGAAGCCGAAGTAAGAGAAATCGAACAATCTTTTGATGACATTTTCGGACATGAAGAATGAGTGAACACAACAATAATGACCTGAGCCAAAAAAACCAGACAATTGCAGTTCTACTTCAATGTTTCATTTCAGCCAAAATGAGGTTGAGGGGGAGAGTCTTTCTGAGGCCACCCTTTTCACAACATTTCTCTATCAAAGAAATTCGAATGAGACGAATTTCGACCCTTTTTTCTACGTTTTGTCTGCTATTACCCATTTTGTTGGTCTTCAAATTGTCAATAAATGGTATCAATGCGACAATTTACGATTGTTTACACATGTAAGCATTTGATTATCAGTATTGTCGAAAAACATGGCTTTTTGGGGCGCAAAATCGATTCTTTTGTCGTATATCTTTGTGGCAAATCAAAAATGTTATGAAAAAGATTCTATTTCAAGTTTTATTGATGTTCATCTCGGTATGGGCATTTTCGCAGGCGTCCTATCTCAGCAGTTTAGTTATTGATGGAGGAAGCCCAAATGGGATAAACACAGTTTCCGATGGATCCGCAGTTGGGTTTACCGAGATTTTAGGACCAAGTTTAGCGGCCAATCAATGGTCGTCTGTTCAAGCTATTCCATTCGTGTTTAAGTTTTACGGCGATACCGTTACTCACTATAAGGTTTCGGCCAATGGGGTGGTTACTTTCGACACAAGCGCCATAGCTGTTCCAGGTGCAAACAGCAGTTTACCAACGGCTTCTATTCCCGATAAAAGCATTTGTGGAATGTGGGAGTCGTTTACCAGCAGTCCTCCAACTGGCACAAATGATAGGGTTTATACGCGAGTGTTTGGAACCGCGCCCAATCGGCAATATTGGATTAAGTGGTATTCCTACGAATATGGAAGTTTGACAAGCGTAACCTTGAGTATCGTTTTCGAAGAAAGCAGCAACAATATTTATGTTGTCGATATGGGTTCTACGGCTGGCGGCACAACCACGGTCGGTGTTCAACTCAACAGCAGCAGTGCTGTGCAATATGGAAGTTCAAATATTGCCTTTTATGGCAATAGTACCTCAATGGACTACGACAACGATTATTATGTATTTCAGCCCTATACCATCAGCGCCAACGATGCAAAAATTGCATCCATCCTGTCGCCTGTAAATCCTGCTGCAGGAAACCAAAACATCTCGGTGGTTCTCGAAAACTTTGGCAATAATGTTATAAATAATGTCACCGTAAACTGGGAAGTAAACGGCGTGCTCCAGACTCCATACAACTACAGCAATCCCATAGCTGTTGGAGGAAGCACCGGCACAGTAATGATTGGAACATACACATTTACCAATCCGTACAATTCGCTCAAGGTTTATACATCAAACCCCAATGGAGCAATAGATGTAAACAACTTCAACGACACCTTGAGTGCCGAGTATTGCTCGGGTCCGTTGAGTGGTTCGTACAACATTGGTGGAACAAGTCCCGATTTCGACGATTTTGCAGAATCGGTATTTGCATTAAACAATTGTGGAATCAGCTCACCAGTAGTGATTCATGTAGCCAACAACACATACAAAGAAAACTTTGAGTTGAACTATATACAAGGTTCTAGCTCAACTAACACTGTTTCATTTATTGGAGAATCGCGCGACTCAACCATCATTGAACACGATAGAAGTCTAAATGGTATTATTCAGCTCGACAGTGTACAGCATATCCTTTTCAAAAACTTCACCCTCAACAATACAGCAATATCATATTCCTACGGAATACACATTAGAAATAAATGCAACGATATTCAAATAGATTCATTAAGCTTCTTATTATACGCTGGGTTTGTTGATAAAACTGGAATTGTAGGCAGCGCCAACCCATACGATATTGATGCTTCGGGTGCTTTCGGAAACAATATCAGCATCACCAATTGCTATTTCGACAACGGATACAACTCTATCTTTTTCAATGGAATAACATCAGACACCAATTTATATCCAAGCAATATATTAATTTCAAATAACACAATAATTGAATCCATTCATGGGATTAAGATTGATCATGCCGATAGCGTAAATATTTTTCAAAACAACATTACCGAGGTATCAAATAGCCTAAAAATTGAATACTCTAATAATGTTGATGTAGAAGAAAACATTTTTAGCGCAAGTTCAACGGGTTTGAGTTTGAGTTATGTCAACACAAGCATTCATACTGGCGAAAGCAATATTATTAACAACATGATTTATGGCGAAAATTATGGAATTATTATTACCGATGTAAATAAAACGAACATTTACCACAACACATTAAAAAGCGATCAAACTGCGGCTTATCTAAATGATTGTCAAGATGTTTTTCTAAGAAATAATATTTTAACCTCTGAGTACAGCTATATTTTAAACTGTCCCGATTCAATAGATTTCGACGTCAATTATAACCTCTATTATTTAACAGGCAGTGTTACAAACTGTTTTAAAGACGGAGCAAATTTATTTTCCTCACTATCGGCATGGCAAGCAGGCAATACATACA
>DYON01000031.1 GCA_020720525.1 Acetofilamentum sp. | reverse complement strand
CCTTCGGATGGAATCAGATATACCTCGGTATTGCCGTCGTACTGAGCTGTGAAAGCAATCCATTTGCCATCGGGCGAAAAACGTGCGAACATTTCGTAGCCATCGCCCGAAGTGATTCGGCGCGCCAAGCCACCTGCTTTTTCAGCAGTGTATAAATCGCCAGCATAGCTGAAAACAATTTGTGTTTTGCTAATTGCAGGAAAACGCATCAAACGCGACTCCTGCTGACTTTTAGAAACGTGTGTGATAATCATCATAACCACAATAAAAAATGAGTATTTCATGTTACTTTTGCTTGAGAAAAACAATGCTCAAAAATACAATTTATATTTTGAATACTGTATGGGTTCAAATCGAAGTGTTTTGTGGTTGTGATTTGTCTTATTAGTTATAAAAGTTCACTTTATTTCGACAAATTGAAAGATTTTAAAACCATTGCTGTTGTTGCTATAATCGACTAACAAGATTGTTATCGCTTCTATCAAGAGGTTAGTGCCGATAAATCGATATTATTGATGACCATCGACACCGAATAAGCAGGCAACAAGGTAGTTACACAAGCAAATGTAGTGTCCAATATGGCAAAAGATGGTGGAGCAAAAGAATTTTTAGAATTGTTAGCAAATGTTGGTGTTCCGTTGCTAAACACGGATTAAATCCATTCTCTCAACCGCAGAGGGATACCAACGAGAATTAGTTATAAGCCAAATCAATTCTGTCGTTATTTTCAATTGGCTGTTTAAAAAACTCTCTGCTCCCGCACGATTGTATCGTGTTGTATATTCAAAATCCACTCTTAGCAACCCAAGCCAAATTATATTGTCTTTTTTGTATCTTTAGCCCATTAAAATGACTAAGTACTAAAAATTTGCACCATGAATAGAATACTTCTTGTTTTTGCTACATACCTTTTGGTTGCTACATCTTTATCGGCTCAAAATTTGCCCCAGCGCAATGTATCGGAGCGAACAAGCGGTGAGCTAACAGTTGCTTACAGTTTCAACAATGTTGAATGGCAGCAATTTCAGAAAGAAAACATCAGCTATCTGAAACCCTATATCGAAGGATTTGGAAGCACCCAGCAATACGGAAAACCTTCGCTACCTGTTTATTTCGACATTGTGGTTGTTCCTTCCGAAGCTGTTTCCGTTTCGGTTGAATCGAATAAAACCGAAAGCAGCAGTGGTTTGGCTTGGCCTTCGCAGCCCTTGTTGAGCGATTCGGACACTTCGCATCAACCATTCACCATCGATGACGATTTTTACAACAATTACAACGGCAATTTCCCTTCGGGAGCAGTTTCTATCGATCGGTTTGTGAAATTTAATGGTCAAACTTTAGCCTTGGTAAAAATTGCACCAGTACAGTACGATCCTTCGTTGCAGCAATTTGTTTTTCATCGCAATCTTTCCTACACAATTCATTACAATCAGTCGTTTACGCATCCAATCAGCGAATCGCAGAAAAAGCAATTGTCGGGCATTTGTCTCAACAAAGAATCTTTGGGTACAATTCCAGCAAAAGCTGTGAGCAACAAGCTTCCCAATTATCTGATTTTAACGCATCCATTGTTTGTAAATGCAGCCGATTCGTTGGCAATGTGGAAAACTCAGCTGGGATACCATGTGCGCATTGTTTCGTGTATGGTTTGGACTCCCGAAAACATGCTCGACACCATTCAAAATTACTATTCGCGCACTGGAGCCGATTTGCGCTATGTTGCGTTGCTTGGCGACCACGAAAATGTTCCTGGTTTTAATGTTTACAGCTCTTCGGCTTCGTTTGTGTCCGATTTACAATATTCGTGTATGGATGGAATGGGTGACTATTTTCCCGATTTAGCCCGCGGAAGAATATCGGTTTCCAATTCGGCTCAAGCACTTATGGTTGTTCAGAAGATGATTAATTACGAGCGCAATCCGGTAAGCGATCCTCTGTTTTACGAAAAAGTGATGACTTGCGCCTATTTTCAAGACGACGACAACGACAATTACGCCGATCGTCGATTTTCGCAAACCGCCGAAGATGTTTATCAGTATTTAAACACCATTTTGGGCTACACTGCCAATCGGGTGTATGTAACCGGAAGCGGCGTTACACCTTTACATTGGAATAATGGAACATACAGCAATGGAGAAGATGTTCCTTCATATTTGCAAAAACCAACTTTTCCGTGGGATGGCGATTATTACGATGTCAATACCGCCATCAATGCTGGTCGTTTTTTGGTGATGCACCGCGATCATGGATACGAAGATGGTTGGGGCGATCCTGCTTATTCATCAACCAATGTAAATACTTTGGTGAATGGAAACAAGCTACCAGTTGTGCTAAGCATCAATTGCTTGACTGGAAAATTTCTTGCACCATCGTGTTTCAGCGAGGTTTTTCTACGCAAAAACAATGGAGGCGCAGTTGCGGTGTTTGGTCATGCCGATGTGAGCTATAGCGGCTACAACGATGGCTTATCGCTGGGTATCATCGATGCAATTTTTGCAAATCCAGGCTTGCTGGCCAATTTTACTGGCTTTGACGATATTCCTGGCGTGGTTACTTCGCATCCGTCGTATCCCGAACTTGGCGATGCTGCGGTGCAAGGGCTTCTTCGAATGACTCAAACTTGGGGCGATGTATGGGGTCTCGAAAAATATACCTACAATCTGCTTCAATATTTTGGCGATCCAGCTTTGCGAATTTTCACCAGCGAACCACAGCAAATAATTGCTTCGTATCAGCCAACCTTGCATTGCGACGACACATTGTTTCAGGTTTTTAGTAGCAATACCGACACCATTCTTGCTACGATAGTTCAGAATGGTCATTTGCTTGGGCAAGGCTATATATGGAATGGCTCAGGTTCGATTGTTATTGAAGCTCCAGCTCCCGGAAATGCAATTCTAACTTTGAGCAAACACAATACTGTTCCGCAGATTGAAACAATTTCGGTACTTGGTACTTGTTTTCATTTGCAGGTGAATACTTCGCCCGAATATCCTTGCACTTCGCAGCCAGTAGGCTTTGTTGCTTCGGCCGATGGCACGCCAGCTTCGTGGCTATGGGATTTTGGTTCTTCGGCAACTCCACAAACAGCAGCTGGGCACGGACCTCATCAAGTAGTTTACAATTCGCTTGGAAATCACCCTTATTCGCTTGTTGTTTCTTCGGGAACAATTAGCGAAACCTACAATGGAAGCATTGAAGTTTTCGAAGGCTGCGCACACAACATGGTAACGAACGATACCACAATTATTAATTCTTGTTCTGGTTTTATTCTCGACGATGGTGGAAATTCGCCTTATTCGAGTTCTCAAACTTCGCTGGCAATTATTCGATCGCCTGGAGCTACACAATTTGTGCTTCACGCTTCGCAATTCGATGTCGAAGGAGGTTCTTCGTGCAGCGAAGATAAAATGCGAGTTTACCGCGGCGAAGGAACTGGCGGAACTTTAATGGGAACATATTGCAATACCAATCCTTTTCCGGCGTCGCTCACCATTACAGGCGATGCCTTCACCATTCTGTTTGTAGCCAACGATCATCTGCAAGCCGATGGATTTGTTGTTGATTGGGATTGTACTTCGCCCGGATTGACTCCGCAGGCCGATTTCGAAGCCAATATTGTTGATGAATGTTCGGGAATGGTTGCATTTCACGACATCAGCATGTATCAGCCAACCACATGGCATTGGAATTTTGGCGACGGAGCTGTTGCCAATGTGCCCGATCCAATTCATCATTACATTTCGACTGGAACATATACTGTTGAACTAATTGTGTCGAATTTGCATGGAGCCGATACAGCTACTTTCATCAATTTTATTGCTATTTCGCCGCAAAATCCGCCAACAGCAACTGGTGCTCAACGATGTAGCAGTGGAGTTCTCAACTTGTCGGCTTCTTCGGCTGGCGATGTTTTGTGGTTCGACGATTCGTTGGCTCAGCTGCCTATTTTCGAAGGAAATTCGTTCACAACAACTTTGCTTACCAATTCGAGACAGTATTTTGTTGCATCTTCTGTTGCCGAGAGCAGCGTTTACGGCGGAAAAGTTGATAATACGGGAACGGGAGGCTATTTTACAAATACCAATGTTCATTATCTGATGTTCGATGTACTTGAACCTGCGATTCTGAAATCGGTGAAAGTATATGCTGGCTCAACTGGCAACAGAACTATTACCATTTTAGACAACAGCGGAGATGTTTACTGGAGCGGAACTTACAATTTAACAACTGGAGCAAATGTACTAACCACCGATGTTTTGATGTTGCCAGGAAACAATTATAGATTAGCCGGTCCAGGTTCTCCCAATCTTTATCGCAATGGCGACCCTGCCGACTCGCCGTTACCTTATCCTTATGACATCAACGGACTTATTCGCATTACAGGTTCAAGCGCTGGGTATCCCAACACCATGCGCTACTACTACTATTTCTACAACTGGGAAGTAAAAAGCCTTTGCGAAAGTGCTCGTGTGCCAGTCGATGCTATTATTCTGCATCAGAATCCATTGCAGAATGTGGCTACACCCATCGTTGTTTGCCAAGGCGATACTGTTGATTTGCAGGCCGAAGGAAGTGGAACATTTTCGTGGATACCAGCTGGAAGCACAAATTCGTCGCTTTCGGTTACTAATGCAGGACAATATTCAGTTGTGATGACTTTGGACAGCTGCATTCTTAATTCTTCGGTTGTTGATGTTTCGTTTTTGCCTTCGGCAGCTGGAATGCAATTTTCGACCGTAATCAATTTAAACGATGTCAGTTTTATTCCATCCATTGTTGGTCTCGATTATTTGTGGGATTTTGGCGATGGGAATTTTTCAACACTCGAAACACCGGTTCACACATATTTGTCATCGCCATACGGGCATATTGTAACTCTTACAACATTCTCGGCTTGTGGCAGTGCAGTTGCTATCGACACCCTCGATATTGAAATGAGTATTTCGGGAAAATGGCGAAACAGCAATTTGAAATTATATCCAAATCCGGCTAATCAACAGCTTACAGTGGAGGCCTCGGAAGGCTTTTTGCTTGAACGTATTTCGCTTTTTGGAGCCGATGGACGATTGATTGCAGTTGTTGAATGCAGTGGAAACAAGCAATCGGAAATAATTCTTTCGTCGTTCGAGGCTGGTGTCTATTTCATCAAAGCCGAGATGGACGAAGGATTAATTGAATACGGTAGAATTTTAAAATATTGAAACAATGATTTTAGATTTGATTTTCGACAAACTCGAACAAGAAATGCCTTTTTCGGACTACAAGGTTTTTCCAGGCGATATATATACAGCTGTGGAGGATAAAAATGGCGGAATTGGCATAAGTGCAACTCCCGATATTCCCAAAAACGACGAGAATGCAAAGCAATACATGAATTATGTGATATTGCAGGCACGAATCAATGCACGGGTGAATACCATAAATATTGCTGAATCGGCAACCGATCTCCTTTCGGCAGGAAATTTAAAATCGGATGAAAAAATTGCTATGGCAGGTTTTATAGATCCAGTCTATTTTATGCTAAAGGAAGCTGGCTTTGTGGTGAAAGCATTCGATTTCAACAAGCTATCGTACGAATTGTTACCCATCGAGCAAATGGAGCAAACAATCCGCGAGGCTGACGTGCTTATCACCACTGGAACGTCGTTTTCAAACGGAAGTCTCGACCAAATGGCTTCTTGGCTACAAAAAAAAGCCCGACTTTATATCATCGGGCCTTCAGTGCCAATGTGCGCTTATCTTTTTGATATTGTTCCTCAGCTTTGTGGGCTTTTTGGAAGCATTGTAACATCGCGCAAAATAATTACCAAAATTGAAGCTGGTGCCGGAACCCGCAAATTGCACGAAGAGCTGAAGAAAGCTTCTTTGCTTCGCTAAATTACATGTCGGGGTAGGTTCTTATTGGAATGGTAAGCATCACATTTTGTCTAACCTGAATGCCATTCATTACAGCAGGAACAAACTCCATTGCTTTAATTGCTACAACAATTTGTTCATCGATGCCATGCCCAGCATTGGTAATGATTACAAAATCTTGCAGTTTTCCGTCGAAATTTACATCGAAGCTCACCAATACTTCGGAATCGATATTGGCATCTTTTGCTTCTTGAGA
Organism: Acetofilamentum sp.; assembly: GCA_020720525.1. Taxonomy (GTDB): domain Bacteria; phylum Bacteroidota; class Bacteroidia; order Bacteroidales; family DTU049; genus GWF2-43-63. The sequence goes on along the minus strand of DYON01000031.1, from coordinate 9,618 downwards.
ATAAACAATCGATTTGTAAATGATAGCATACATTTCAGTTTCGGTTCCAATATATCGAGCCTCGCCCGAGTAAATCACATCCATATTTTGAGGATCTGAATATTTGGTTGAGTCGTGGGTGTTGATTACCTGAGCCGAAACTGTTGTAACCAAACAAATCGTGACTAATACAAGTAGTGTTTTCATTGTGGTTCGATTTTTGTTAATTTTGCAGACCTTCAAAAACATTGCCAACTTTATTTACCAGATGAAATACGGACACAAAGCTGTTAAATTTTTAATTAAGACAATTGTTTTTGCCATTTGGTTGAATCCAATTGCTGCTATTTCACAAAACTATAACGAACTTTTGTTAGATGGAGCTTGGAGCAACAATATCGACAAGGTTCGAAATGCATTGCTCAACAAAGCCGATGCCAATACCACTGCAAGCGATGGAGCAACACCTCTTTTGTATGCTTGTAGCAACAACAATATCGACATGGTGCGCATTTTGGTTTCGGCAGGTGCCGATGTAAACAAAGCCGATCTCAATTTGATGACGCCGCTACATGTTGCTGCATCGACTGGCAACGACAGTATTGGTGAATTTCTTGTTTTTCATGGAGCCAATACCGAAGCGGCGAACAATTATGGAAGAACCCCTCTACTTATTGCTGTTGGAAATGGTTTCTATGTATTTTCCGATATGCTTCTGTTTTATAAAAGCAGAATCGATTGTGTGTCGTCCGATTCGTCGGGAGTTTGCTATTATGCGGTTGTTTCTCAAAATCCATCTGTTTTGCAGCGCGTTATCGATGCAGGTGCGAGCGTAAACACATGCAATCTTTCGGGCAATACGCCACTTTTTTTGTCGGTAATAAACAACGATACAGCTTGCATTCGCATACTTATAAATGCAGGAGCTCAGTTGAAGCCCCCATGCCGACTTGCATATAATAAAGAAGTGCTTACAGTTGCCGTTGACAATGGAAGTACCGAAGTAGCAGCTTATTTACTCACTTTTCCCGAAATCAAAAAATCCGATAATTTGGCTCGTTTACGCGACGATGTGATTAAAACCGACAACAAAGAAATGAGACTTTTATTTAGGAGTGATAGTGTTCGCATGACTTTTCGCCCCATTTTTCAAGGTCTGCAGGTTTCTCCCGATTTTATTTTCAATTTTCGCGATCATTTTGCTGGATTATCGTTTGAAACGATGGAAATGAAATCGAAAATTGGCTTTGGGTTTGGTTTAGCTGGCCGATTGTGGAATAAAAACGTGTTAGAATACACTTCAAATAGTATTCTTCAACTCAAAGAGCGTCGCAGTGTGCTTTGGTTTAGACAATACAAAGCCATCCGATTTTTCCAAAAGCATTATTCGGGTTTGCAGCTCAATTTGGGGCTCGAGGAAATGTATTCGTGGGGGCGTTTCGAAGGAGTTTCGTTCGATACTTGGCAGGGATGGCAATTGACTCCAATGGTTGGAGCGAAATACTTTTCGCGTGGTTGGTCGGTAGGAATAGATGGTAGATTGTACGATTTTCGCAATAATTTGCCAGGTTTTTATTTCTCTGTTGCAGGTGGTTGGATAATACCATTTAATGATTAAAACGATGAAAACCAATACTATACTCATTTTGGTTTTGATGCCAATGGCTTTTTTGCTTTTTTCGTGTGTTGATAATACCAACGACGAAGATTGTGCTTACGACGATTGCACAACCCTATATCCTACTCATGGCACGATGACAGTAAAAGTAAATTTCGATGCCAACAACAGCGAAATACCTATTCAAATTTTTTCTGGCTACTACGATACAGGCGAACTGATTCGCGATGACACTTTGTATGCGGAAAAGAAAGATTTTGTATTGCCCTCTGGCATTTATTATACAGTTGCAGCAAAATACAAAACCACAGGTTCGGATATCATTGTGATTGATGGAGAAAAAATTGATGTCAACTCACGAAAAGAATGCGATTCGACTTGCTATTCGGTCACCGATGCCACGGTGAATGTGAAACTTCAGTACTAAGTAACTGATTAATTTTGAATATTTCTTTTCTGAACACGGATGAATTTCTTTATCTCAACAGCGGAGATAAACCAGCAGAGAAAACAGCCTCGCAGATGACCCAGATGGAGTACTTTTTAAAGCCGTGAACCTTTCCTGTGCAAACGGCGCCACCTAAAAGGGGACGGATTTGTGATGCAATATTAGTCAAATTTTTCTGATTTTTTCTTTCGAAGTGATTCGCCTTTAAGTTCAAAACGATGTGCATTGGCTGATAATCTGTCCATAATGGCATCGGCAATGGTGTCTTCGTCAATATAGTTGTACCATTTTTCGACAGGAAGTTGCGAGCAGATGAGCGTATATTTGAGACCATACCTATTTTCGAGCATCTGAAGAATGGACAGACGAGTTGTTTTGTACATGGGGTGTAATCCGAAGTCATCAAGTATGAGCAATTGTTTTTTTGACAAGGTAACACTTGTTACAAATCCGCATCCTTAGGTGGTGCCGATTCAGCCGGAATGTCAGGTACTCTTTCTCTAAATTCTTGACTAAAAAGTCGTCAATTTTTTTCATCAAGGGTGGTGCCGTTTGCTCCGGAATCGGTGGCACTCATTGCTCTGGAATTGGTGGCACCGAATGGATCGGAATAGTCAATTCAGGATTCTTTTAAATCAGCTATGCAAATTCTAAATCAGAACCAACCATTGCTGTTTGCTATTGCAGCGCTATTGACTAAGCATTCTTGTGTGAAAAAATTATCAATTCGTCAGCTCCTCAACAGCCAATTTTCTCATTTGGCCGCTCTTACTTCAACCTACGATTACACCGATTTTCCCTATCGCGACCATTTTCGCCAAAAATGTGCGGCAAACATAAGCAATCATTCTCACAGTTGCACCAGCCAAATGCCTGAAATAGTGATGAATATGGACGGAAAAGAATTAAATCCTTGATTTGCAAAAAAATAAGACAATGGAAAATTTAACATATTTTGATGCTTTAAAACAAACCAAACAGGTGAATTAACTATTTCAGCATGAAAGTATAAATATCAAACTATTAACATATTGGACTAAATAGTTATTAAAAATGGTATAAATGATCGTCTTGCAAAAACACGCAAAAAGCCATTTAGCCCACCCAGCAGGCTCCGAAACAACACCTTTGGCATGGTAAACCAGTTCAGAATGACTGCAAGGAGAGATTGGACAGTCATCCTGCATCGTCATCCTGAACTGGTTTAAGGATCGATGCAGGATGACAATAGTTAACAGTTTCGTTTGTGATTATTGTTTGGTGGTTTTTTGAAAAACATATTCATCCTTGCAGTAGGAGAGATTCCGAAACAAGTTCTGAATGACTGCAAAGAGAGGTCTTTGGATAGATTCCGTAACCAGACCTTTGGCTTGTGAAAGACACCAGTTTGGTGGAATTGAATTTTCCCAGATTCACCATTGTTATTAATGAAAGCTAATATTGTTGTCTTTTTGATTTTAAAAAAATCAATAGAGCGAAAAATTCTTTTTTGTTGGACTGTATGTAAGCAAAATCTCGAAACAACCAAAGCCTTTGCTGGCTTCTTTGAGCGACGAAGTATTAATTTCGTACAAAACTCCAATGCCGTAGTTTGCAAAGTCGAACTTAATTCGAGCTAAAGCCGCATCTCGCCATCGATAGCCACCCCCAAACGCTACAATGGAGCGCGATTTTCCGTACTTTTCGCTTTCTTTGAGGTAGAATTTGAAATCGGCTCCAACAAGTACTTCGTAAGCGCCACCTTCGTACATTCCCAGCAACCACGGATTGATTGCTGCTTTTTTGTCATCGCCCATTGCAAACTGTAAATCGGTCATGAAAACCATTTTAATATTGGTTTGTTCTTCGTACAGTGTAAGGCGTTTGCCTTGGTTGAGATGCCAAAATCCAGTTGAAATAGTTCCGCTGCTTTTTGGAAAAAAGTCGCCACCACGATCGGTCGAAATGAATTTGTACGACATTCCTGCCGACAAATCGAAGCTGGCTTTCTGCTCGTGAGCAAACCATTCGCCGTGAGCAATATTCGGATCGTATTCGTAACCATTAAATTGGTCGGTCCACATCAATTCGTCGGGATTCAACGACTCATAGCGGGTTCCAGATCCCAAGCCTACGGTGAGTATTTTTCCGTCCGACAAAAGAACATTGGCCGCAACCGAAACATGAGCCAGCAAACTATTGTAGCTAAACGAAGATTGATTGAATACAAATCCACCAACTGACAATGTTGTGTTGGTCGAGCGGCTCACTTTTGCGTTTCCCGAAAATCCGTAGGTCTGAAATGCTGTTCCAATATTGCGCCACTGATTGCGGTAAACCGATTGAAAACTCATTTGGTTGTCTTGTGTTCCCACAAGTCCAGGCGACTGATACTCGATAAGCGATGTATTGAAGCCAAAATGTGGATCTTGCGCTGAAAGCTTGTTGGTACTTCCAAAAAGGAAAACAACAAATACAAACAGAGAAATACTATAATTTATATTTTTCATCTTGAGTAATTATCGGATTAAAACAAAATTTCCCTTTCCTTCTACTGGAGTTTCGTCAGAAAGAGTTCCTTTGTAGTAGAAGCTGTAAATGCCACTTTCGGCATCGTGCCCACTGAAAGTTCCATCCCAACGAGTAGTTGGATCGGTTGTTTCGAACACCAAATTGCCCCATTGATTGAACACTTTAAGGTCAATTACTGTCAAACAACGGTTGAAAACACCAAACACATCGTTCTTTCCATCGTTGTTGGGACTGAATGCATTGGGTACATAAATACTTCCACATTCTATATCGAGCCGAACAAGAACAGTGTCGGTACTGGTGCAGCCAAATTCGTTGGTTACAAGAAGAATATATGTTATGCTGTATTCGGGCGTGCAGATAGGATTAGAAATATTTGCATCCGATAAATAATCGGAAGGAATCCACAAATACGAAAGTCCTCCAGAGCCATTAAGTTGAATGGCATCGCCAGGCGATATGGTTGTGTCGGGTCCGGCATCGGCCACTGGCGAAGGATTAACAACCACAGAAATACTATCGATGTCGGTACACGAGCCAATTGATCCCGTTACAATATAGGTTGCCGACGAAATAGCTGTTGCCGAAATTGTTGACGACAACGATCCAGTATTCCATTCGTAATTGCTGGCTCCTGTAGCCGTAAGCGTGATGGTTTCGCCTTCGCAGATTGTATCGGCACCGCTGATATAAACATTAGGCGAAGCATTCACAATAATGGTTGTTTGAGCGGTATTTGAACACCCATTTACGTCGGTTGCTGTTACGTAGTATGTTCCCGATTGGGCAATAAGTGCCGGAGCAATAATTGGGCTTTGCGAATTGCTGCTGAAGCTTCCAGGGCCACTCCAAACATAATCGGAACCACCACCAGCAAGCAGCACAATGCTGTCGCCAACACAATACGGGCTATTGCTGCTGGCAGTTATTGTTGGCAATTCATTTACCACAACCGATGTGGTTGCATACGATGTGCAGCCTCCGGCTCCGGTAACTGTAACGGAATAATTCCCAGCGATGGCTGGAGTTGCATTTGAAATAGAAGGGTTTTGAGTTGGATTTGCATACGAGGCTGGTCCTTCCCAGCTATACGATAACCCACCACCCGAACTAAGTTGAATGTTGTCGCCTTCGCAGTATGGGCCACCGTTGGAAGCCGTTGCCGAAGGAAGTGGATTTACTGTTACAGTTGTAGTAGCGGTGCTTGAACAGCCATTTCCATTGCTAACTGTAACTGTATAATTGCCCGAATTTCCAACCAAAGCCGGAGAAATAGACGGGTCTTCGGTTGCAGTGCCATAACTATTTGGACCAGCCCACAAATAGCCAGTTCCACCCGAGGAATTGAGCTGAATGGTTTCGCCTGGGCAATATGGTCCAGTGTTGGAAGCTGTCGCTACAGGTAAAGAATATGCTGCAACTGCAACAGAATCGATAACCGTATTGAAGCCGTCCCAAACAGAAACAATATAGGTGGTGTTTACGGTTGGATATACAATTGGATTCATTGCGTTCGATGTAAAACCAGCAGGATTCGAAGTCCAAGAATACGTGTATGGGCTCAATCCGCCCGAAGCGAGTACACCAATAGCAATACTATCTCCAACGCAAGCACCAGCACCCAATGCACTTGCATCGGCAGTGAGCGGCCCACCACTGATAATAACTGTAACATGCGAGGTCGAAGAACATCCAGTTGAAGCATCGGTGACAGTAAGCGTAAATACAGTACTTGTTGTTAGATTTACTGTTTGTGGATTGGCAATATTCGAGCTAATAAGCAATCCTGACGGAGTCCAGGAATAATTGTAGCTCCCAGTTCCACCTGTTGCCGAACCAGCAAGTGTTGCTGAAGTGCCATTTGCAATTGTTGTATCGTTTCCCGCGTCGGCCGTCGGATTTGAATTGACAACCACCGAAGTTGTGGTGGTATTGCTGCACCCGTTGGCATCGGTAACAGTGAGAGAATATGTTCCCGAATTGGCTGTTGTTGCACCGGCAATTGATGGATTGTTTGCCGTAGAGCTAAAACTAGGTCCCGACCACGAATATGATGTTCCACCACTTCCAGTAAAAGAAATGGCATCGCCAGCACAAACAGGTGTGTTCGACGATGCTGTGGCTGTTGGAAGCTGGTTTACATCGAGAGTGTAATCAAGATATTGTCTGTGTCCACATACACCTGTTACTTCGAGCGAATAGGTCATGGTTGTCGATGGCGTTACAACGATGTTTTGAGTGGTTTGATTGCCAGGATACCAATGATAGGCCGAAGCTCCAGCAGGACCGTAAAGTGTTGTTGAACCTCCTAGGCAAATGGGGTCGTTGGCAGCTGTGATATCGGGAAACAAAACACCCGATGAAGCCGAAATAGAGTAGCCGCAAATATCGCCAGCAAAACCATCAATCATTAGGTAATAATCGTTTCCAATAGTAAGTCCACGAGCAGTGATTGTGAGATGCGACGAACCTTCTTTGAAATCGGAAACAGGGGCAAAAGTTGTACAAGGAGTTGCTGCGGAAAAAACCTGCATTTGAATTCCACCCGATGGATAACTACCAACATAGCAATCGTAAATATCGACATCGAGAACTGCAGAATCACCCGAAGCGGTAAAACGAATCCAAGAGTTGTTGTTGATGGCAACATCGCAATTGGGCGCCCCAGTTCCCCACACTCCGCCTAAGCCGAATATTCCTCCTTGGCAAGTGCCAGATGTGTAGGTATAGGTAGGAGGATCGTTCATTTCGGCATTTGCACGCATATTACTAGGGCGGTCTATAGTGTATGCAGCATTGGTGGTGCCTTCGTAGCCATTGAGATCGCAAATATAAAGGGCATTCGAACAGGCATCGTTGGTTGGAGTAGAAACACAAAGCCCAAAATCGCCAGTCGTATTTCCACTAAAAGCCCAATAGCGTAGAAATACAATTGAACCTGGAGTGAGTCCTGTGGCCAGCATAAATGGTCTCATGTCGTTTGAAGAACCTGGATAGTTGTGGTCGTCGGAACAAGCAATTTGGGTAAGCGAGCTACAAGTGCCCGAATACAAAGCCATAACAGCATCCGAAAATCCTTAGGCTGGACGAGCCATGATGCTTATTGAACCCGACGAAGGAACGGTAATAGAAAACCAGACATCTTTAGGCTTAGGAGTATTGTTGAAGCCACCTTGAGCAGGTGCCGAGCCGCCAACACACGAAGCCGGAGTAGGGGCTGTAGTACTTGTGGTAGCGCCTGTTGTGGTAAAAGAAACATAATCGCAAGCCGATGTTACCGGCGGTAAAGCAATTGCATTGCAGGCCTCATCGTTGGTGGGTGCAGCGGTTGGTGTTCCAACAACACAAATACTGAAGTCGCCCCCGCCATTGCCTGAATAATAGTCGTAAACACGAATATAATATGTCGACCCAGATATGAGCCCAACAGCTTGTATTGTTTCGGCATCGCTCCAAAAATTACTGTCGCGACAAGTAATCGACGAGAGAGCAGTGCAGGAACCACTAAAAAGTTCAACCACAGGATCCATGGTTCCGGATGGTGTAACGGTAATGGTTTGCACAGCATTGGTAGCAACAAATTTATACCAAACATCGTCGTCGGCAGTTCCAGCACAGCCAACCTGCGATTCTGTTGCAGAAACGGTCGTGCCTGCTGTGTTTGTACAGGTAGCATTGACATTGAGCAATGTTGCACTGCTACACAGGTCATTGCCTGGAGCTGGTGGAGCTTCGTTAACACAAATGGTAAAATCTCCTGAACCAGAACCTGTGTAATAATGATATACGCGCACGGTATAAACGACTCCTACAGTAAGCCCTGATGCATAAATCACTTCATTGTCGCCAGTGAGCCCGCCATCCATGCATTTAAGCGAAATGAGCGTCGAACAGGATCCCGAAAACAATTGCACTACTGGGTCGAGACTTGCCGATGGGGCAACTGTAATAATGTGGTTGGTGGCGGTTGCTGTGAATTTGTACCACACGTCGTCGTCGGCGGTTCCAACACAACCCGCAATGGTTTGTGTGGCGCCAGTGGTTGTGCCGGCAACAGGCGAAGAGCAGCCAACGGTTACAGAAATTGCTGTTGCAGCCGAACAACCATCGCTTTGAGTAAAACCAATGTTGGCCGACACAATTGCAGGGATGAACAAAATCATCCGTAAGATTTTTTTCATTTTCATAATAACAAACTTTTGCGAAGTCTTACAATTCTTTGAACTCAATGGGAACCAATCCTATTTCTGAAAGCAGGCGTTTGATGTCGGCCGGATTAAATTCGTCGGACATTTCGCCAGTACGCTTTGTCGAAACACGCTTAAAAAACATTTGGCCCATGCCCGAATCCCATTTGTAATTGATTTTCACCTCGATAATACCTTTCAACTGGTACATTTGCTGTTCCAGTTTGTTGAGTTGTTGCTGATCGGCAGCGCCCGAAAAGCTATATGTGTAGCGGCTTTCAATCAAATCTTTTCGCTCATTGTTTTGTGAGTGTACCGATAAGAAAGCAAACAGTAGCAATAATCCCCCTAATGTCCTCATTTTATAATTTTTGCAAAGATAGGAATATTTTAGAAAAAGATGATTCATCTACAATTAATATTGATTTGATATAATGATTGCATTATTAATAAATGCAAATAAAAAACAATTCATCAAAACAAACAACTTGTGTATTTAAAATGTTAGGCTCTATGCAAAATTGATGCAGGAGAAAATAATTCGTAGTTGTTTATATTTCCGCTTGTTTTAGCCGTTAAAAACTCTGGACTACAGTTGTTTATAGGGGGTGGTTTTAAGAAATACAAAAGCTGTCATGCTGAGTGGCGCATCCGACAAGCATGTTTTTCTATGAAGCTTGCGCTGTATCGAAGCATGACTATTAAATCAATGCCATTAAAAAAACCCAATCCCGACCAGCTTCATTCTGAATTGATTTACCGAACCAAAGGTATGGTTTCAGAATCTCTCCTAGCACCTTCCGTGCAGTCATTCTGAATTTATTTCAGAATCTCTTTTGCTGCAAGGAAGAATTTTTTTGAAAGAAACCAAAAAA
>DYON01000343.1 GCA_020720525.1 Acetofilamentum sp. | reverse complement strand
TAAGAGAGATTCTGAAATAAATTCAGAATGACTGCAAGGAAGGTGTTAGGAGAGAGTCTGAAACCATGACTTTGGCTTGATAATGATGCTGGTCGGTTTTTGTTTATATTTGCCAGTATTCAATTTTACAAATTGCGATATTGAATACTGCGCAGCTTGTTGAAATATAGGAGGTCTCAAAAACATCTACTCTTTTGGGATAAATCCAGCAGTGTTTAATGAATTAAAACTGAATATAAAGAATGGAAGCAATTGCGATTTTAAGTTTGTTTGATTAACGAAATGATACGTTTACTCATTTCTAAACATCCATTAGCCGAATTACCGCCAGTAAAACAAGTAAAAACTCCAATTTCTACCATTTAAAGTGCAAATATATAATATTAATTGGAAATTCAGTCTAATAAAGAGAATATTTCGATGCACACAGTGTTGTATTTATGAACATTAATATTAGTTCTGGTCATTTAGATAAAACCTGGTGTTATTTAATTTAGGATAAGATCTAATTGACGTCCAATTGCCCATTCAATATTTCCCACTCATAAAGCAAACGTTCTAGTTCTTTTTGTTGCTGACCATATTGAACCGACAATGAGTCGAAGTCCTGTTCTGGATTCATTAAAGATGGATTGCTGAGCACCGCCTCGATACTTTGCAAGTCGGTTTCTTTGGCTGCAATGAGTGCTTCGGTGGCAGCAATTTGCTTTTCGATTTTTCGCTTATCCTTTTCCCTTTCTTTATTCTCCAAATATTGTTGTTTTGCAGCACTGAGTTCTTTTTCGGACGAAGAAACATTGTTTTTGGCAATGATAGCCAATTCTTCTTTTTTGCGAAGTTCCATGAGTTCGCTTATGGAATCATCGACCTGCCGAATGCGTTTGTTGCGAAATTCGAAAATGCGAGTTGTTAAACCCGAAAGAAAATCGCGGTCGTGCGAAACAACAATCAAGGTTCCATTGAAATGCAGCAATGCGTTTTTCAAAACATCTTTTGCTGCCATATCGAGATGATTTGTTGGCTCGTCGAGCACTAAGAAATTGATTGGTTGCAACAACATTTTGGCTAAAGCAAGTCGCGTTTTTTCACCACCCGAAAGCACCGAAACCTTCTTTTCAATGTCTTCGCCTCCAAAAAGAAAACTACCTAATATATTGCGCAACTTAGTCCGTGTATCGTTATCGGCAACTTCTTCGAGAGTTTCAAAAACATTCAAATTGCGGTTGAGTTTTTCGGTCTGATTTTGAGCAAAATAGCCTAGTAAAACATTGTGCCCAAGCTTTAATATTCCATCATAAGGAATGTCGCCAACAATCATTTTGAGCAATGTTGTTTTCCCTTGACCGTTTTGACCCACAAAAGCAATACGTTCATTTTTTGCTATAATAAAATCGAAAGGATCTATCACTTTCTTTTCGCCAAATGCTTTGGCAACATTTTGAGCTTCAACAACAATTTTTCCACTCTCACGAGCTGGCGAAAAGCGGAAAACCATTTTTGAATTATCGGTAGCATCGATACCAATATTCTCAAACTTATCGAGCATTTTTATTCGCGACTGAACCTGCTTGGCTTTGCTGGCCTTGTATCTAAATCGCTCGACAAAAGCCTCTATTTGTTCAACTTCTTTTTGCTGATTTTTCAACTCGGCATTCTGAAGTTCTATTCGTTGCTGCCTAAGTTCTACATAATCGGAATATGCTGCAGGGTAATCGTAAAGACGACCTTGCTGCACTTCGAGTGTGCGAGTGGTAACATTATCGAGCAAAACACGATCGTGGCTAACTAAAATCACAGCTCCTGGATAGTTTTGCAGGTACGATTCGAGCCACTGAATGCTTTCAATATCGAGGTGGTTTGTTGGTTCATCGAGCAACAACAAATCGGGGCGGCTCAATAGCAATTTAGCAAGTTCAACACGCATTTGCCAGCCTCCGCTAAATTCGGTCATGGGCTTAAACATTTCTTCTCTTTGAAACCCTAAACCTTTAAGCACTTTTTCGATGGCTTCGCCGTAATGCGAACCACCCATCATGTTTAAGCGCTCCGAAATTTCGTGAAGTCGCTCCGAGAGTTTGGTGTATTCTGCCGATTCGTAATCGGTTCGCTCGTTCATGGCAATTGTAACCGAATCTGATTCAGCATTAAGTCGATGCAATTCCTCAAAGGCTGTTTCTGCTTCTTCGTAAACCGTTTTTGAAGAAGTAAAACTACGTTCCTGAACAAGATATCCGACCTTTTTGTCTTTAGGGAAAGCAACACTTCCAGAATAACTTTTATCGGTTCCTGCTAAAATTTTCATCAAAGTTGATTTTCCAGCTCCATTTCGACCAACTAAACCAATACGGTCGCGAGCATTAACAACAAAACCAATTCGATCGAACAAAATCCGACCAGGAAATTCCACCAATAAATCATTCACCGAATACATGGCGCAAAGATACAAAAAGAGCTTTACCAATTTTTTCAGAAAATTTATTAACTTAAGTTACTCAAGACTTCATTGTTTTGAAGTCTTATTTGGCGATTGTTCTTTCAAAAACATATTTCGACAAGTTTCCGTAAGAATCTATATTTGAAATTCACTATCAACCGACAAAATTGAAAAATCGTCAATTTTGGTTTGTATGTAA
>DYON01000030.1:11824-15749 GCA_020720525.1 Acetofilamentum sp. | reverse complement strand
GCCGCCGCAATTAATCCTTTGGGTTGTTTTTTGAACATGTTATTTTGATTTAAGTGATTGTCCTCAGGTTTTGAGACGACAAAAATAAAAGAATTTTTGAAAGAATGACAAAAAAACTAGAAGCTCAGACGAACTTGAAGCTTGAGTTCTGTTTTGTTGGGTCCCGATATTTCAGTGAGACCGCTGCCTGTACTGTTCTGATTGACGTAATGAGTTTGTGCAATGCGAGCCCACACATCGAGCCCATGCATTACCGACCAACGAATCATCAAATACATTCGGCTACCTTTATAATAGTAGGCTGGAATGGAATAGGCATACAACACGTCGTTTTCGTAAGCATACAGGCGTTCGTCGTAGCTGTCGGTGTCGAACATTGCGTAGCGTGCACTGAATGCAAAACGACTTCCTAGTTTCCGAAACGAAATGTCTTGGTAAATCAGAAAACCCGTCCGAAGTGGATCCAGTCCATCTTTATAGGTAAGATATTCTGCTCTCGATTTCAGCGTTACACTTTCCGATATCGGAAAAGATGCGTTTACTCTAAACGATCGTTTAATGGTTGGCTGCAAAACATCGAAATGGCTTTCGGACGAATTGATTTCCTTGTCTTCTTGGCGAAAACGAACATAAAAAACTGCCTTTTTTGTGGGCCTATACGTTAGCTGACATAAAAGCTCAATACCATCCGATGGTGCATCGACACGATATCGCATCCATGGAAACGAAAATAAATCAACATACGAATTGAATGTCCATTTGCGCGAAAATTTGAGCTCGTTGCCAAAATAGAATCCCTGCTCGTTTTTCACAGTCGATGATTCCTGAAATGCAGTTGCATAAAACACCTGGTAGTCGCGTGCTAAATAGCGATGCAAAAACGATATGGTAAGCAAGCGGTCGGGCGATAGCATGATGCCATTGATGATTGCTTTGCCGCCATTTTCGCTAATTGAAAGCTCCCCGAAAATATTGGCGTTTTTTAGCAACAAGCTGTAATCGACTCCTGCATTCAGATTTTCGCTTCCTGTGAAGTTGTACAACTGATACAACTGCGCTGCTGGTGCAATACTCTGACCAAATTTGGTGTAGTAGCCTGTAGCTCCCATCCGAAAACGACGTCCGTTGTATTCGATGCGTCCACCTGTTATGAATTCGCTTATCAAATCCTTATCGTCGATGGTTGATTGCGTATTGTGTAACCCCGATTCTTGCAAACTGCTGATTATGAACTCTTCGGAGTTGGTAGTGTCGGAACTGCTGGACATATTGGCATCGAGCTTTTTGTAACTTACAAAACCATAAACCGAGAAAGGCTTGAAATCGATTTGAGCTGCCGCACCACGCATGAACAAGTTTTCGTCAACCGATGTATAGGGTACAATTCCTCGCCCGCTTTTTTTAATAACAATAGCTTCCGACGATTTTCCAAAAGCAAGCCCCGACCAAAGGGTGAGCCCTTGTCCAAATTGCAAATTGTAATCGCCCAAAGATAGAGTTTTAAGAGGCCCAATATTTTTAATAAAAAAGTGCGCACTGTAAGAGTCATATCCAGCTTTCTGACTTCCTTTAAAAAATTCCTCACCGTAATCTTTTTCAGCTGTGATGCCTACACTCAATAAATTGTAGTAGGTATAGCGATAACGTGTATATAATTTGTACGAACTTCCAAGATATCGCGAATTGGGGCTTGCTTCGAGTAAGCTATCGCTGGCAGGGGAAAAACCGCTTTGTTCCTCTAAAATAGACGAATAGCGAACAAACAAAACCGATTTTGAATACTTGAGAACGTCTTTGAAATCCCAACTCTTTCGCTCGTTGTCGCCAAATATTTTTACATATGGCAATATTGAATATATGGTTGGTAAGTCATAGCCTTCGACGCTCTGCAATTCGTAAAGCGACAACAAAGCTCCGTTTTTTTCAATATGTCGAAGCAAATTGTCTATTTGAATATCGGTGAGCAATCCCAACTGTTGGAGTTCGTCCATGTTGGTTCTATTCAGATTGATGGAATGTCGCAAAAAGTATTTGAGATTTTCGGTTAAAGAGGAATAGTCGAGCTCGGCATCGGTGTTTTCAGCTATGTTTTCAATCTGATCTTGAAGCATATTTTCACCAGTGGTGTCGGTTGGTTCTTGTGCATGTGCCCGAAGCCCAAACAACATCAGAACTGCTATCGAAAGCAAAATAATGCGGCAGTTCATGTTTAGTTCTTTTTGAATTTATAAATCAAAGTCAGCCCAGGCGAAATTCCCAGAATCTGGTGATAAGAGGTCGATAAATCGGCTGTAAAATTGCCGAAGTTGATGCCCGCACCACCTGAAAAGATAAATGGGGAAGTCGAAAATCCACCTCGCAAGCAAAACGACTCAACAATTTGGTATCTAAATCCTGCTCTCAACGAAGCTGGTTGGTATTGCTCTTTAACAACATCGGCAGCCAACAACAACAATTTATCTGGCGAATAGGTCATTCCAAGACTAATTGAAGCGGGAAGTTGCTCGCCTGTAAAATCGCTGAGTTTTGCTTGAACTGGATTAAAAATGGAAGTACCGAGTGAAATATATTTATTCAGTTTATACTGAAAACCACCCTCGAAGGTGAATGCATTGGTGCTTCCATACATTTCGTCGGCTGTTCCAGCATGAATAATGTCGAATTGTAACCCAGCCGAAAAATTGGGACCAAACAATCGAGCATAACCCAAACCAGCTTTGGTGATGTTGTATTGCGAATAGCCAAACTGACTCATATTGAGACCAAATACACCCGACGATTCGCCCAAAGGAACAGCAACCGACAGAAAGCGATCCGAAAGTTCTTTGAGCATAAAGCGCGAATTGTAGCCTAAACTTACGGCTGGTGATTCAAGCGAACTCCATGCTGCTTGATTGTTGAAACCAGCACTGAAATCGTTGAGCGCAATCCCGGCTCCCCCCATTCCTGTCAACGATGCATTCATGGGATTGTATTGAGCCTGCAAGGTTGTTCCCGATAAAATCAGAAACAGAATAATCATTAATGAGTAATTATTTTTCATGATTTGCCAGATTGCTTCGTTTAAACTATTTGTTGCTGAATTTCAACTAATTAGTCTTGTATTTAAAGCTCACTTGTTTGAGCTCTTCATTGGACTGAATCACTTTCTTTTTCAGGTTTTCTTTATAAACATCCATGTTTTTTGACAATTCGCTATCGGCAACAGAAAGAATTTGCCCTGCTAATATTGCCGAATTTAAAGCACCATTCACTCCAACTGTTGCTACTGGAATGCCCGGAGGCATCTGAACAATAGCCAACAAGGCATCGAGACCATCGAATGAGCTCTTAATTGGCACTCCAATCACTGGAAGCGATGTCATCGAAGCTATCACTCCCGGAAGATGTGCCGCCATGCCAGCAGCAGCAATTATCACACGAATTCCTTTCGCAGATGCATTTTTGGCAAATTGCTCCACTTGCGCTGGAGTGCGATGTGCCGATAATGCGTGTACTTCAAATGGGATCTGCATTTCTTCGAAAAATTGAGCAGCTT
This sequence comes from Acetofilamentum sp., assembly GCA_020720525.1. GTDB lineage: Bacteria > Bacteroidota > Bacteroidia > Bacteroidales > DTU049 > GWF2-43-63. The sequence goes on along the minus strand of DYON01000030.1, from coordinate 12,211 downwards.
TTTCCATAACTGGCCAGTCGCTCATACTGCCCATAATAATGCTAACTTTTGCTTCCATACAATTGGTTCAATTTCTTTACAAACTTACTAATTTTTTAGCATTGTATATAGTTGTTTATTTTTTAATTCGTTTTTTCGCAATAAAATATCAATTCCTTCATCCGCAAAATGGGAAACGACAACATGAACCGAGAACCACTACAACAGGTTCCAACCAATCTAAATACTCTTCTCGAACTGCTTGCAAAATATCTCAACCACACTTTGCCTTTGTTGCCGATTCAAGAATTTTCGGACTTGTCGAATCTTTTGTCCATAAAAATTACAGAAGAAAAATCCTGAATGACCACTGAATACTGAATACTGACAACTGTCAACTGAATACTG
>DYON01000030.1:0-11724 GCA_020720525.1 Acetofilamentum sp. | reverse complement strand
GATTACTGACCACTGTCAACTGAATACTGACTACTGTTAACTGATTACTGACAACTGACCACTGACCACTGACCACTGATTACTGACCACTGAAAACTGACTCCTGAATACTGACTACTGATCACTGACTACTATCAATACTCCCTACCTCATACTCCTTACTCCTATCATATATGGTTTTCAATATCCCATCGCTTTTCCTGTCATATTTTCGGTCGATACTCTAAAACATAGGACATTGTTTACTGATGGAGCCTTGAAAGTGAAATCTTCTTTCCCAGTATAATGTCTCATCACTATACTCAGTGCTTTTTCTTTTTCGTTATAGTCTTCAATGAATTCAACTTTTCCTAAAATAAGAACGCTTTTGTAGCGCATAAAATAGCTACAAGCAACATGCTCGTTTTGATATGCAAGTTCTTCGCTGTTCGAAAAAGCAATGCATACATTGGGGTTGTTTTTCAGAATCTCAATTTTTTTCCCTTCCAACCCGCTATGCAGATAAATATAATTGTCTTTATAACCAAAATTGAAAGGAAGGTTGTATGGCATACCATTTTTGTCCACCATAGAAACAAAACATATTTTCGACGAAATAATAATTTTCGTCATCTCAATAGGGGTTTTCAAAATTTTTACTCTCATTGATTAAGCGTTTTTAAACTTTTCGTGTCTAAAGGTAGAAATAATTATTACTTTTGAAAAAATATTCGGGGATGAAAAAATACTTTTGGATTGCTTTGTTATCATTGCTCCCATTCTCTGCCATTGCTCAGGCACCTGGTTGCCCATTTATTGCAGGTAGCAACGATACAGCCACCTGTGGAACCAGCAGTGTTACTTTGCATGCAGATGCACTTGCAACTGGATTATCAACAAGCTATACTGTTTCATCAATTCCCTTTGCCCCGCCATATCCTGTAACTTCAGGAACTGTATTTTCGCTCGGTACCGACGATATTTGGTCGAGTGCTCCTGTTACAATACCATTCAATTTTTGTTTTTTCGGAAGCAGTTACAACCAAATTTGGGTTGGCTCAAACGGCGTTCTTACTTTTACAAACCCTGGTTCTACCTATTGTCCATGGTCTTTTTCAGCCTCTGTTCCAAGTAATGCTCTTATAATGAATGCCATTTTTGGGGTTTATCACGATATCGACCCAAGTATTTGTGGTACAATTCGTTATGCGACACTAGGAAGCTATCCTTGCCGCACTTTCGTTTTTAATTTCAATCAGGTTTGCCATTTCAGTTGCACCTCTATTCAAACTACTACCCAAATGGTACTTTATGAAGGAACAAACGTGATTGAAGTATATGTTTACAACAAACCTTTATGCTCAAGCTGGAATAGCGGTAATTCTCTAATCGGTATTCAGAATTCAACAGGGACCCTTGGCTATACTCCTCCAGGAAGAAATACAGGTGCCTGGACTGCCTCAAACGAAGCCTGGCGTTTCATTCCAAGTGGACCATCCAACTATACTATTTCTTGGTTTGCAAATGGGGCATTGCTTGGATATGGCACATCTTTAACTGTCGCTCCAACTGTTACAACTGACTATATCACAGTTGTAACATACGACAATTGCGATTTTACTCAATATATAGATAGAGACACCATTACCGTTAGCATTGGCGTTTCCGATATTCAACTTTCTGCAACCGACACAACCATCTGTAATGGCGAAAACACAACCATTTCTGCATCTGGTGCCACTATTTATTCGTGGAGCTCAGGGCAAAGCACATCTGATGTAACGGTTTCACCATCATCAAATACTTCTTATATTGTAACAGGTACAGATGCTACTGGTTGCGAAGATATTGATACACTCGATATTTTTGTGAATCCGCTTCCTTCAATTTCTGCATCTGTGTCTCCTGTTGGAATATGTACTGGCGATACAGCTATAGTATCTGCTGCTGGTGCTATTTCTTATTTATGGAATACAACATCTGTTGATACATCTGTTTTGGCTGTTAGCCCTACTGCTACTACTACCTATTCTGTTACTGGTACCGATGCCAACGGTTGCTCGAATACAGCTCAAACGTTATTGACGGTTTATGAAACTCCTCAAGTTGTGCTAAATGTTACCCCCTCGTCGGGTTGCGAAGATTTGCAGGTACAATTTTCAGCTGCTGTGAATCCAACAGCTGCTACCTACGAATGGCTTTTTGGCGATGGTTCTGGATCGTCGGCTGCATCGCCAGGTCATATATTCCCTAACCCTGGCATATATGATGTTTCGTTGAAAGTGGCCAGTATCGACGGTTGCGAAAACAGTGTCACTGAAAATTCTTTTGTGGAGGTGTATCCTTTGCCAGTTTCGAATTTCATTGCCGACAATTACACTGTTACAATGGACGATCCCATGGTCGATTTTACCGATTTAAGTACCATTCCTTCTACTTGGATGTGGAATTTTGGCGATTATGGAAGTTCTACCAATTACGCTAATATTGCAAACCCTAACCATACTTTCTCTAGCCCTGGCGATTATGTAGTGTGGCAAACTGTTTACACCAATCATGGTTGCAGCGATTCAAGTTTTGCTGTTGTTCATGTCAATCTTAATATTGCCTTTTATATCCCCAATGCTTTTTCTCCTTATACATCTGATGGAATTAACGATATTTTCCGCCCATACGGCATTGGTGTTGCGTTAACAGATGGAAGTTACTCAATGCGCATTTTTGACCGCTGGGGACAAATGGTGTTCGAGTCGAAAAATATCGAAGATGGTTGGGATGGTAAATTCAATGGAGAATATGTGGCTCCTGGAGTTTACAGTTATATTATTGACGTACAATATGGAGATGGACTGTGGCATGTATTTAGCGGTAAAACTACGATCATGCACTAGAAATTAAAAATATCAGTAATTCTTTAAGGCTGGTTTTAATCACCGGCTTTTTTTATGGCACAGCATTTGAAATTGTGTTTTCTGAAAATTATTCACTTTAATAATGGAGGATCACACCATGAAAAATTTTATCTCTCTCTCAGTTTTGATGTTCATGTTTGCCTTCGCTTCGTCGGCAGCTCTTTCCGAACTCAACATCAGTATTTCCGATAATGCTTCGTTTTACGTTGTTATCGACAGAACTGAATATTCTGCCAACTCGGGTACTGTTTTTATTGGTGGTCTAAATCAAGGAAATTATTATTTGGAAGTCGTTAAAGAAACAATGACTTTGAATGGCATTAGCTACAATAGTTTGTTTGCAGGCTATATAAGTATTGCCCCAAGTAAAAGAATTTTTGCCGTTATCGATCGCTTTGGAGCATACAAAGTAGTTCGCTCCGAAAACATCAGTTCGGGATACTCAAATAGCTACAACAGCAATGGAAACGGATATGGACATGGAAATGGATACAGTGCTTCGTACAGTAATGGTTATGGATCGTCTTCGTGGGGAAACAATGGCTACAACAACGGTGGGTACAATAGTGGGGGATACAATGGATACAATTCTGGCTATATCCCTCCTGTAAGTAACTTCATGCCAATGGGAATGTCGCCACAGGCTTTTAGCACTTTGCTCATGAGTATGAATCGTGAATCGTTCGACGACAATAAAGTACGCATTGCTGCGCTTGCAATTTCGATGAATGGGGTCACTTGTGCACAGTTGCGCGAATTGGTAATGATGCTCACTTTCGACTCAAGTAAACTGAAACTTGCAAAATTGGGCTACCCAAGTGTGGTTGATAAAAACAATATTTTTATGCTCAACGATGCCTTCGATTTTTCGAGCAGTGCCGACGAATTTTATCGTTCGATTGGACTCTGGTAAAAAACACCCTAAACCCAAAACCAATATACAACGAAAAAACCGGCATCAGCCGGTTTTTTTTGAGGTGGCATCGACTGGAATTGAACCAGTGACACAAGGATTTTCAGTCCTCTGCTCTACCAACTGAGCTACGACGCCTCTATTTGGGAGTGCAAATGTATAATGTTTTTTTTATCCGACAAAATTTTTTTCTTGTACCTTTACTGAAATTTCTATGAACCTTGTATTCGATATAGGAAATACGCGTTGCAAAGCTGCTGTTTTTCACGAAGATATTCTTCTGGAATCAGCTGCTGATGTTTTTTCGCTCGATTTTATACAATCGTGGCTCACAAAATATCCCGAAGCAAAATATGCTTTTGCCTCTGTAATTAATTTAACAGCAGAAGAAGCTCAGTTTTTCGACACACACCGTATTATTAATATAAAGTGTTTGGAATTATTTCCTCTCAAAGCCGATTATTCAACTCCCGAAACTTTGGGCGACGATAGACTGGCGGCCGTTTGTGGAGCTTCTTTCTTATCGAAAAACTCGTTTCCGTTTATGGTAGTTCAAGCTGGAACAGCTATCACATTCGACTACGTTGACTCGACTGGACATTATATTGGAGGTGCTATTAGCCCGGGAATAAAAATGAGATTTGATGCTCTGCACAATTTTACTGGAAAGCTTCCGTTATTGAAACCAACATCGACTTTCTCCGAAATGGGTCAGTCAACAAACAGTTCTATTATCAGTGGTGTAATGTTAGGAAGTTTAGCCGAAGTTAAATATCGTATCGACTCATTTAGGAATTCTAATAATGAAGCCCCTATTTTTGTAGCTGGTGGTGATAGTATCTATTTTGAAGTGTCTTCTAAAAATCACATCTTTGCAGTCCCAAACATTGTAACAATTGGGCTGAATTATTTATTGAACATCAATTCATGAGAAAACTTTTTTTCATTTCTCTTCTGCTGATTTCAGCTTTGCAGCTCAAGGCGCAGTCTTTTATTGAGTCCCCTTATTCCAGATATGGATTAGGGGAACTTTCTAACAGCACCGAACCTGTAACATTTTCGATGGGTGGCCTCACAGCTGGTTTTCGCGACAAATATGTGGTGAATGTATTCAATCCAGCTTCTTACACTTCGTTCGATTCAATTTCTTTTGTTTTTAATGGTGGTTTTAAGGGCAATTACACCCATTTGAAATCGGAAACAGCCGATTCTTATCCTTTTTCGATGGGCTTAAATAGTCTTACATTCGGCTTTCGTGCTGCTCGAAATTGGGGTCTTTCTTTCGGATTGCAACCCTATAGCTCGGTTGGCTACCTCATGTCAACCACCAGCGCTCTCGACTCGATAACAAACTACACAACTACTTACCAAGGAAATGGCGGATACAACAAATTTTTAATCGGAACTGGTATCCGATTGTTTAAAAACTTGAGTATAGGTGTAAATGCATCCTATATTTTTGGTTCAATTAACCAATCACGAAAGTTGGTGTTTGATTCTTCGATCTATTTGAGTTCGAAATCGTTAACAACTCGCTTTTTAAATGATTTTAGTTTCGATGCAGGTATTCAGTATCAAATTCTTGTGAAGCGCGATACCATCTTTAATCAAAACACTGTTCTCACCATTGGTGGAACGTTTGGGCTACCTTCGGAGCTAAGCGGAAAGGAAAGTCAAATGTCCGTTCGCTATTACACTGTAAACGGCTTCGAATACGCTCTCGATACAACAGGGCAAAGCGAAAATGTTGCAGGAGTTGTTGTGCTTCCGTACAGTGTAAAAGCCGGATTTGTGTTGGCTCGCGAAAACAAATGGTCGTTTGGTGTTGATATGAATATGCAAAATTGGAGCGAATACTCTGCTTTTGGAGAGAACGATTCGCTGAAAAACAGTTTTTCAATTCATGCTGGTGGTTCATTTACTCCTAAAGCCGGAAGCAACGATAAACTTTGGAAGCGAATGACCTATTACGGCGGTTTCCATTACGAGCAATCGTACCTATCGCTTCGAAACCAGCAGCTTTCCAAAGTTGGCATAAGTTTTGGCTGTTCATTTCCGCTTCGACCTAATTTCGGAAATTCAACCATCGTTCACACAGGAGTTGAACTTGGGAAAATGGGTACTACCGATCAAAGTCTGATTGAAGAAAACTATATAAGGTTCGTTTTTGGTTTATCCATTAAAGAACAATGGTTTGTAAAAAGAAAGTATAATTAGTAAAAGAAAGAGTCATGAAAACTGTTACGAAAATTTTCCTTGTTGTGTTAATGCTGTTGCCTGCATTTGCTTATGTGTCGGCTCAGCCTGCATTCGAATTTCCTGAACCATGTAGCATAAAAGGTCCAAAATATGGACTCGATAGTGCCGAATCTGTAAAAAACTTCTCGCTGTACCGCGAAAATTACAAACAGTGGAAAGCCAGCAAATTCAAAGACGAATCTATCAATTACACCATTGGCCCATGGAGATATTGCTTTTTGAATGCTCCTCAAGCAAGCCAGAATATTTATTTTGATGGAATCAATATTGTTGAACACCTGATGAATAAATCAGCCGACAGTGTCACCAAAGAAAGATACATCGATACTTTAATGATGGTGTACGACCAGAATGTTGCTGCTTTTGGCTGCAACAAACAGTATGGCGAAGGTTATGTTCTTGGTCGCAAAGGCTACGATTTGTTTCAGTATCGCCCTTCCGAAAAAGAAAAAATTTACTACACACTCGACAAATCTATTCGCATCATGGGTGGCGAATCGGAAGCTGCTGTGCTTTCAATTTTCTACAAAACCACCGACGAATTGGTGCGTGCTGGAAAACTTGATACTGCATTTATTTACGAAAACTACGACATTGTGGTTGCGGCAGTAGAAGCTCAAATTGCTAGTGCAAAAAAGGAACTTGCAGCCAATCTGGCCGATTCGTCAAAAATCAACAAAAAAATTGCTCTTTACGAAGTGGCAGAAGGAAATATTAATAGCATTTTCGATCCATGGGCAAATTGTGAGCAGATTGTGAAAATTTATTCTGCCAAATTCGAAGCCAATAAAACCAATGCCAATTGGTTGCGCAAGCTTGTGATATTGATGGACAAGAAAAAATGTATCGAAGCCCCGCTCTATTTCACAGCTGCAGAAGAATTGTATAAGTTAGAGCCAACTCCATCATCGGCTTTAACACTTGGGGTTTCGTTTCTTCGAGTGAAGAAATTCAACGACGCTGTTAAATATCTCAACGAAGCTGTTAAGGGTCTCGAAGATCCATTGGAAAAAGCATCTGCCTATTTGAACCTAGCCGACGCCTATCGCAATATTGGACAATATGCAAATGCACGCAATGCGGCTTTAAATTCAGCACAACTCAATCCGACCGACGGAATGCCTTATATTCTCATTGGCGATTTGTATATGGCAACTGCTTCGAGTTGTGGCGACAACCCTGTTACACAGCGCGCTGGATATTGGGCAGCTGCCGACAAATATGCAAAAGCAAAAAGTGTTTCGACCGATGAAAGAACTATTAGTATTGCAAATCAGAAGTTTGGTGCTGCTGCTGGTGGATTTCCAAAAACCGAAGATTTGTTTTTCTACAACGTAGTAAAGGGTTCTTCGTACACCATCAGTTGCTGGTACACCGAATCGACGATTGTTCGTAGCATCGATTAACGAATATTGATGACAAGAATAAAATTGATTTTTAAAGGCATTGTGGTTGTTATTTCAGCCACAATGCTTTTTTCGTGTGGAAACAAAACAGAAGCAATCAAAGATCTTCCAGTACGCGACACCATGCCTATAGAGGAGGCTCGCGATGTGACCATGTATTATAGCGACAGCGGAATGATTGAAGCAAAGATGACAGCACCATTGATGCGTCGGTACGAAGACATCAATCGGCGCAGTGTGTTGAAATTGCCCGAAGGCTTAAAAGTGGTGTTTTACGATTCTCTTCAAAACCCCGAAACCACCATGACCGCAAAATACGGCGAGCGATTCGATGAATTGCAACGAATAGAGGTGAAATACGATGTGGTTGTTCTTACTACCGATTCGAAAGAGCTTCATTCCAATCATCTCATTTGGGATGAGAAAATGCATAAGATTTACTCTAATGTTTTTGTGAAAATAATCACACCCGACAAAATCATCTGGGGCGATGGTTTTGAGAGCGATGAGCGTTTTGAGCAATACCACATTATTCGACCAAAAGGCGAATTAGACATGAAAGATGATAAAAATGCAGAATAATAGAGTTATTTTGCCAAAATTATTACCTTTGCACTCATTTTCTACTAAAAAATAAACTATAATGGCTACCATTGGGAAAATTCGTAAACGTTCGGGATTGCTAATTGCAATCATTGGTGTTGCGCTTGGATTGTTTGTTTTGAGCGATTTCATCACAACAGGTAAAAGACAGTCATCAGATCCACTTGCCGAGGTTTTTGGGGAGAAAATCACCTATCAAGAGTTCACCGCCAGAGTTGAGCAGCAAAAAGAGTTTTATCAAATGCAGTATGGTCAGGATCTTCAGCTTGCTGCTGCCGATTTATTTCAAATAAACAATCAGGTTTACGACCAAATGGTTCGCGATATTATTCTTCAGAAAGAATACGACGACTTAGGCTTAGAAGTAAGCGATGCTGAATTTGCCGAAATGTTTACTGGACGTTTTGTTCATCCGATGATTCGTCAGTATTTTACCAATCCAGAAACAGGTGTTTTCGATCCCAATCAAGTAGCAATGTATATTGAGGGTTTGAACGAAATGCCCGAGGAAGATCAACGCAGATGGAGAATGATTGAAAAAATGATTTTAGAGGAAAGAATCACCTCTAAATTTACAACTCTTGTAAACAAAGGATATTATCTTCCACAAGCATTTATTGAGCGCGATCATGTAGAGAAAAATCGCAAATTTGTAACTCTTTATACAGGTTTGCAATACAATACTCTTAGCGATTCAGCAGTAACGGTTACCGATGAAGAATTGAAAACATATTACGATGCCCACCAACACGAATTTGAGTATGATGAGCCTATTGGTTTTGCCGATTTTGTTATTTTCGATATTAAGCCTTCCGATATTGACATGAGTATTGCTAAAACAGAAGTCGATTGCACATATTCTTCATTCTCGACTGTGCTCGACGACGAACTCATTTCGCTAATTTATTCTCGTTCCGATATCGATTTTACTTGGGATAGCAGCTATTTGCGACGCGAAGTATTGCCAGTTAAAGCCGATACACTTTTCAATGCAAAATTAGGCACATTGGTACCGCCATATCTCGACAACAACGTGTTTTTTATGCACCGTTTGCTCGATCGCAAATTGTTGCCCGACTCGCTCGAAGCTTCGCACATTTTGATTGCTTATCAAGGTGCAATGCGTGCCGACGAAAGTATTACACGCACAAAAGAAGAAGCAAAATTGCTTGCCGACAGTCTTTTTGGTGCATCGAAAGGAACCGACAGCACTGCCTTTTCGAACCTATCTGTAAAATTTAGTTCCGACCCATCGGTAGCCCAAAACGCTGGTTATCTTGGCTGGTTTCCCGAAGGGATGATGATTACTGAATTCAATGCAGCTTGTTTGAACAATCCAGTTGGCTCGTATCAGTTGGTTGAAACTGCATTTGGTTTTCATGTGATTAAAGTGCTTGGAAAGACCAAACCTGTTGATAAAGTTAAAATTGCTACTATTCAACGAACAGTTGAACCAAGCAAAGAAACATCGGACAGTATTTACAATATGTCCAGTGTTTTTGCTACAATTTCAACCGATCAGGGTGCTTTCGATAAAGCGATTGTGGATAATGGATATACAAAACGTGTTGCCGAAAATGTAAAAACAACCGATTTTACCCTTGCTGGAATCACCGAAGGACGCGAAATTGTTCGATGGATGTTCAAAGAGGAAACTGAAAAAGGTGTCACTTCAACTGTATTCGACATGGTAAGCGAAAGCAAATATGTAGTTGCAATTGTTAAGGATAAAAGGCAAAAAGGACTTGCTACTTTCGAAGACGTGAAAGAGATAATTACTCCATTTGCAAAAAAGGATAAAAAAGCCCAAATGTTGATGGATCAAATGAACAGTGCTTTATCGGGAGCTGGAAGTGTTGAAGCTGTTGCTTCAAAGCTGAAAACCGAAGTAGATACATTTGATGTTACATTTTCGACCTATTCGCTGCCTAGTTATGGGCCAGAACCTGAATTAGTTGGAATTATTACAGCCTCTAAACCCAATGTGATGTCGAAAGCTATTCAAGGCGAAATGGGACTATTTGTCTATATGATAAAAGAAGTGATAGAACCAACTGTTCCAGCCGATAGAAATATGGTTATGAGTCAAAAAGTTGCATTCTTCCAGAGCAAAACCAATTATGAATTGTTTAAAGCACTCGAACGAAAAGCTGAAATTGAAGACAACAGGATCTTGTACTACTAAAACTTGTGTAGTAGTTAACAAAAAGAGCGATTCAAAAATGGGTCGCTCTTTTTTTATGACAAGATTTTTTGGAGTCGCGAAAAAAATAGCTGACGGAATTGGGTTCAATTGCAAAATGATAAAATTGGGTTGTGTATTAGATGGGACGTATTATTTTTGACTGAAGATTTTTAATTATATAAAAAATGGGGATTAATATTTCGATACAATTTTCTAAAAAATATAATTTCTCTCTCAAACAATCCCTGCCAAAATTTAAAATAATCCACTTCTTTCCCTTAAACAACAGGTTGTAAATGTTTTGTTCCAACTTTCTTCACTCATTGTATTCTTTCTTTTTTGTATTTATTTTTCAATCAACTCTATGTTTACATTTTTTCAGCCCCGAATGATTTACCAATCTTCAGCAGAAATCTACCTTTTATTAAATGAAGGCTTAAAACATTCTATATCAAACAAATAAGGGCTGTTGTTGAAATTTTGTTTTCAATATCCCATAATTATTGTTTTAATTTGCGAAAAAATTCAGAATGGGTAAAAACTTAGTCATCGTTGAGTCACCTGCCAAAGCAAAGACCATCGAGAAGTTTCTGGGCAAAGATTATCAGGTTCTTTCGAGCTATGGTCATGTGCGTGATTTGCATAAAGAAGATATTAGTATCGATGTTGAAAATGGGTTTGAGCCTCGATATATGGTGCTGCCTGACAAAGTAAAGGTTATTGCAGAACTGAAAAAGCTGAGCAAGCTGGCCGATATGGTTTGGCTTGCAACCGACGAAGACCGCGAGGGAGAAGCTATTGCATGGCATTTAGCTGAAGCTCTTGCGCTGGATATGAAAAAAACAAAGCGAATTGTTTTTCACGAAATTACAAAAACTGCCATCACCGAAGCAATTCAGAATCCAAGAGATCTTGATTATAAACTCGTCGATGCTCAACAGGCAAGGCGTGTATTAGATCGAATTGTAGGCTACAAATTGTCGCCACTGTTGTGGAAAAAGGTCAAACCTTCTTTGTCGGCAGGTCGTGTGCAGTCGGTTTCGGTTCGTCTTATTGTAGAGCGCGAAGACGAAATAAATGCATTTCAAAGCACATCTGATTATAAAGTTTCGGGTTTGTTTAGTGCTGGAAACACCGATTTATTCCCAGCTGAACTCAACGAACGCTTCGAGGAAGAACGCGATGCCATGATTTTTCTCGATTCGGTTAAAAGAAGTTCATTCAATGTTGGAAAAGCCGAAATGAAACCAGGAACGCGAAATCCATCGCCTCCTTTTACCACTTCTACTTTGCAACAAGAAGCTGCTCGCAAATTGGGATTTTCGGTATCTCAAACAATGACTATTGCTCAACAATTGTACGAATCGGGTCTTATTACCTATATGCGTACCGATAGTGTGAGTCTCTCAAAACTTGCTATTGGAACCATTAAAAGTGAAATTGAGTCGCAATATGGAGCCGAATATT
>DYON01000342.1 GCA_020720525.1 Acetofilamentum sp. | reverse complement strand
CTGAAACGAGTTCAGGATGACGACGCAGGATGACTGTATAACATCAGTTGGGCGAAATAAATGGCTACGTTATTTAATTTGTTGATTGTTAATTGTCGATACTATAGCGTCCAGTTTTTTGTCATTGGAAAGCTGCCCATTTATCCAGTGAATCTCAACGCCGCGCTTTTCCATGCGCCTAAACCAGGTGCTTTGGCGCTTGGCAAACTGATGAATAGCCGTTTCGAGCGAATTGAACATTTCGGGATAGCTCATTTTGCGACGCAAATGGTTGCTGATATAGCGATATTCGAGTCCTAGTGCACTGAGCCATTCAACAGGAACTTTTGCCTCAATAAGTCCTTTCACTTCTTCAACCATGCCGTTGTCGAGCCTTTCTATCAGTCGGTCCGAAATGCGACGGCGAACTATATCGCGGGGCAAATCGATTCCAAACACATGTAGTTTTTCAATTTTCAACGACTCGCGCGTTTGTTTTTGCTCTTCCGAAAACAGCAATACTTCGAGCTTGCGAATCAAACGGTGCCTGTTTTTGCGATCTTCGGCCGAAAGAGTACCTCCAAGAACTTCAATTTGGCGAGCAAGAATCTGATTGTCCATTCCCTCGGCTTCGGCACGAAAATCTTCTTGCTTGGTTGCTTCCCGAAAATGATAATCGAGTAAAAGCGATTCAATATACAAGCCTGTTCCTCCACAAACCAATGGCATTTTTCCGCGCGATTCAATGTCTTTGATGATTGCAGATGCATCGGCTTTGAACTGAAATGTATTGTAGCTTTCGCCAGGGTTCAAAAAATTGATTAAATGATATGGCACAGGTTCGCCACCTTCGGAGTATTCGTCCAAATCTTTTCCCGTACCAATATCGAGTCCACGATATATTTGCCGACTATCGGCACTCACAATTTCAGCATTCAATTTGCGGGCAACATCTACAGCCAATGCTGTTTTACCCGTTGCTGTGGGACCTAGAATTACTATCAGCTCATGTATTTCCATATATCGTTTTGTGGTTCGTAACGTAGTGCAAAGTACTGAAAATATTTTTCTTGCAAAAATCTATCTTCAATGTCCTTTAAAAGGTGGCGCAACGCATCAAGTTGATCAACACTGAAGCTGTGAAGATGTTTGTGGTTTTCGCTGTTTTCAACTACAAAAGCAACACTTCGATACAATTTTCCCTCCGCTTTCGCTTTAGGAAAATCACTCAGTGTGACTTTTGGATTGTTTTTATTTTTGCTTTTATGCAAAAAAGACCCACTTCTATGAGGCGAAGCTTCATCGGACTCGAAACGAATTGCAAGAATTTCAAGTAATTTTTGAATGCTTGCTATATCGCTGTCGCCTTCGCTTTGATGCGAGCGAACGTATTTATAAATGCAAAAAGCATCGGCTTTTGTAAAACAGGCGTGAATAAAACGATTTAGCTGTGGATTGTTCTTGCGAAGTTTTTCATATTCCAAGTCTGGAACAACGCTGATGGTTTTCTGCAAGTCGTTAGGATTGTCCTTTTTAAATATTTCGGCAAAGCCGCTACAAACACGCCCAATTTCGTCGAATAAATCTGGGTGATAAATAGGATAACGTTCCACTTGGTCTGGTGCACCCAACGCAACAGTTGGGCCTGTGCCAAAAATAACTCGATGCGATTTTCGCGACGAAGGATACACGCGGGTTTCGCACCAAGGAATGATGATGCCGGCTTTGCGCAGTTTCATCATGAAATAAAAGTCTTCGCCCGAATTGGTGGCTTGTAATCCGCGGATTGTGCGATATGCCGAAACCCTAGCAGCCATGGCACTTCCAATGGGTGTGTAAGCAAAAGGGTGATTGATGCGCAATAGATTGATGGCGTAGCTTCGTAAATAAATTTCGTAGCGCAACATCGATTTCTGATGATCTTCGTCGCCTTGCAACTCATGAAAATAGGGCAAGGCCATGGCCGAAGCAGTTGGGAAAAAGCTGAATTGCACGGCAATTTCCATAAGATAATTGGGCTCAATTCTGGTGTCGGCATCGAGCGAAACAATGATGTCGTTTTCGTCGGCCACAGCCGAAATGGCATCCATGAGGGCTTTGCGGGCCCAACCTACTCCACTCTGCTTTTCGGGCCAACCTTTCCCAGTCGAGCTGTGGTCGATTAGCGTAAGGTCTAGGTTGGTATTGCTGCAATAGTCTTGAACAAAATCGATGGTTTTGCGGTTGTTTTCGCAAATGGCCACTTTTTCCTCATTTTGCCACCACGAATCGGGTTGATTTACACACACAAACAAGCTGAAATTGCTCATTTCCTGATCAGATAGATCCGAAAGAACATCGCCAATATAATCCAACTCGTTGAGTGCTGGAATGGCAACAAATATGTGAGGATCGTTAAACATTATTTATGCTGCAAAGCTATGAAAAATCGGTTTCATCCTGCATAGATCCTGAAACAAGTTCAGGATGACGACGCAGGATGACCGTACAATATGATGACAAACATATAACAGCACACTATGAAAGCTCATACTTTCCTTGCAGTCATTCCGAACTGGTTTCGGAATCTCTCTTACTGCAAGGATGAGACGAAATATTCAATAAAAAATTAGAATTGTTACAAAACTGAAAAACAAAACCTATTTATGCTGCAAAGCAGCCGAAGGATTTATGCGTCGAACAATGAGC
>DYON01000341.1 GCA_020720525.1 Acetofilamentum sp. | reverse complement strand
GCTTGTGCACCTCGCCATCAATCTATTTCTATTGCGCAACGATGGTGGCGATTGGTTCAATCAGGCTGCCGCCTTCATGTCGTCGAACTACATCGTAAAGGTGTTTGAGATTTTTCTTTTTGGTGCCTTTTTGTTGCATATTCTGATTGGTGTGATTTTGAAATTGCAAAATTGGGCTGCTCGTCCCAAAGGGTATGCTGTTGTAGGAAAAACCAAAACATCGTTTTTTAGCCGCTACATGATTTGGACCGGTCTCACTATTTTTGTGGTGCTTTTTATTCACCTCATCAACTTCTACTTTGTCAAACTTGGCTTGGTTGAAGTTCCGGCAGGTATTTCAGATAAGCACGATTTTTACAGCATGGTGATTTTATTGTTCAGCAATCCAATTTACGGTGTTGTATATTATGTGTGGTTGCTGGTTCTTGGTCTGCACCTCTATCACGCTTTTCAGTCGGTGTTTCAAACTTTTGGATTCAACCACAACAAATACACACCAACTATAAAAGTGTTTGCGGCATTATATGCTTTAATTGTAAGCCTTGGGTTTATGATTATTCCAACTTATTTTCTCTTTTTTCACCAATCCTAAAACATAGATTCTATGACAAACATAGATTCCAAAATACCAAAGGGACCGCTCCACGAAAAATGGACAACCTATAAATCGGAAGCAAAATTGGTGAGTCCTGCCAACAAGCGCAAGCTCGATATTATTATTGTCGGAACAGGTTTGGCTGGAGCGTCGGCTGCAGCTTCGTTGGGCGAACTTGGCTACAATGTGAAAGTGTTCTGCTATCAGGACAGCCCACGCCGTGCTCATAGTATTGGGGCGCAGGGCGGCATTAATGCGGCAAAAAATTATCCAAACGATGGCGACGATGTTTCTCGTTTGTTTTACGATACCATTAAAGGTGGCGACTACCGTTCTCGCGAAGGGAATGTGTATCGTTTGGCCGAAGTGAGCAATGCCATTATCGATCAGGCGGTTGCGCAGGGAGTTCCTTTTGCCCGCGAATACGATGGTCATCTCGACAATCGCTCTTTTGGTGGCGCACAGGTGTCGCGAACTTTTTATGCGCGCGGTCAAACCGGACAGCAACTTTTGCTTGGCGCTTATTCTGCGCTAAGCCGTCAGATTGCAGCTGGAACAGTCGAACTATTCACTCGCCGCGATATGCTCGATGTTGTACTTATTGACGGAAAAGCTCGAGGAATTATTGTTCGAAATCTTGTGACTGGCGAAATTGAACGCTATGCTGCTCACACAGTGGTTCTTGGAACTGGTGGATACGGAAATGTTTTCTATCTGAGTACCAATGCGAAAGGCTCGAACGTAACACCCGCATGGAAAGCCTATAAAAAAGGTGCTTTCTTTTCCAATCCTGCATTTACGCAGATACACCCAACATGTATTCCTGTTCATGGCAAATACCAAAGCAAACTCACACTGATGAGCGAAAGTTTGCGAAACGATGGTCGTATTTGGGTTCCTGCAACAAAAGAACTCGCCGAAAAACTCAGAAAACATGAAATTACACCTGCAAGTTTGACCGAAGACCAACGCGATTATTATCTCGAACGTCGTTATCCAGCTTTTGGAAATCTTGTTCCACGCGATGTTGCAAGCCGTGCAGCCAAAGAACGTTGCGATGCTGGCTGTGGTGTTTACACTTCGGGATTGGCAGTTTATCTCGATTTTCGCGACTCCATTAAACGTTTGGGGCGCGAAACAATCGAAATGCGCTATGGCAATCTATTTCAAATGTACGAAAAAATTGTTGACGAAAATCCATACGAAAATCCGATGATGATTTACCCAGCTGTTCACTACACAATGGGTGGGCTTTGGGTTGATTACGAACTGATGAGCAATATTCCTGGTCTGTATGTGTTGGGCGAAGCCAATTTTAGCGACCACGGAGCCAATCGACTGGGAGCGTCTGCCCTCATGCAGGGACTCGCCGATGGTTATTTTGTATTGCCTTATACCATTGGAAATTATTTGGCCAATGAAATCAAAACTCCGCGTTTCAAAACCGATTTGCCCGAGTTCGACGAAGCCGAGAAAAATGTTCGCGACGAACTTACACGCATGATGGAAACGAAAGGCAAGCGTAGCGTCGATGATATTCATCGCGAGCTGGGTCATATCATGTGGGAGCATTGCGGAATGGGTCGCACCGAAAAAGGATTGAAAGAAGGAATCGAAAAAGTAAAAGCTTTGAAAGAAGAATTCCGCAACAATTTGTTGGTTCTTGGCGAAGCAAATGGATTCAACGAAGAATTGTTCAAGGCTGGCCATTTGTCCGATTTTATCGAGCTTGGCGAAGTGATGATGCTCGATGCACTCAATCGCAACGAAAGCTGTGGTGGGCATTTTCGCATAGAATCACAAACTCCCGAAGGCGAAGCCTTGCGCGACGACATCAACTTTGCTTATGTTGCTAACTGGCTTTACAAAGGCGATGGTATTACTCCTGAGCTGGTGAAGGAAGAATTGAAATTCGAAACCGTTGAGCTAAAACAAAGGAATTACAAGTGAGAATCGTTGCCACTTTTATATTGTTTGTTTTGTGGATGAGTGCAATTGCACAGCACGATAAGGTACTCGAAATTCGAGCGCATTACAAAGCAATTAAAGTCTGGTCCAACTGCACCAATCCCGATTCGCTTATGTATTCGGGTCATTAT
>DYON01000340.1 GCA_020720525.1 Acetofilamentum sp. | reverse complement strand
ATTGGCAAAATTTCTACATCTTTCACTGTGAAAGCATGATTATCGATCTCAACGATATTAATTTTAGGGGATCCTTTATAATCGCCTGGTTCAAAAATATATGGAAATTCAGTTTTAATCGATTTGGTGGTTAGCGCAGATGCAAATATTTCGACTGTTTTATTTCTTATGTAATTAAATGCTCGCACCTCGTCGAGGCCAGCAATGTGATCGCGGTGTCCATGTGTAAGTAAAATAGAATCGAAATCGCTGATTTTGTTTGTGAGTAATTGCTGACGGAAATCGGGACCACAATCAATTATTAGCTTTGCTCCATTGCATTCAATATATGCTGCAGTTCTCAATCGTTTGTCCAATTCGTTGACCGAGCAACAAACCTCGCATTCGCATGTAAGAACTGGTACCCCAGTAGAAGTTCCTGTTCCAAGAAAGGTTATCCTATTTTTCATGTCAAGAACAAATGTACAAAAAAACCAGCTTCACAATATAGCAAAGCTGGTTTCAAATCTTGTCTTTTCTATTTGCTATGGCATATCGATGCTTGGAATAAGCCCATCTAATGTCATGACAAAATGGCTATAGCTAACATAACGTTCATCAATATCACCTCTGTCGATAAGCAATTGGCGCATTTCGTTGGAAAGTTGGATCGTTTTCCCAACAGGCACAAAAATCTCTATATCGATATTTCTGATGCATCCTTTTTGAAATATGGCATAACCAGGAATTACAACTTGAGAAGAATCCAACACCATCGGGACACAAGTTTCAATTGGAGTTTCGGAAGGTTTCCCTGAATTCTGAACATGTACAACAATCTTGATAACACTGTCGGTTTTCTCGGGTCGCATTTCAATTTCAGGTTGAGTACAAAGCAATGTCTGTCCATCTTCCTGTCCAAAAAACATCAAATGCTCATGCTTTGTATCCGAAAGCGGAATACAAGGGTTGTTTTGAGATAGCAAAAAATGAACTATAGCTTCGGATTGAGGCACCAAGACTGTTGAAGTATCGTATGTAGCTTTTGAATAATATATTGCGTGGTAAATAACTACTGTTGCCAATGCGCCAAGCGAAACACCCCAAACCGATGTTGCAATCCTGTTGTACCAACGCATCGAAAAACGAAATCGAAAAATCAGTTTCAACCCAACTACAATCATACTTACTATAGGAATTGCAACAACTCCAACCAGCGAAATCAGTCCAATCCAACCCAATATACTTGAAGTAGCCATCACAAAAATCAAATCCATTGGCGAAAGTGTGGCACCAGACACATGAATCTGCCCCCAGAAAGTGAAATCGGAAAAGATTGCTATGGTGAATCCTATCAGAAAAGTCATCGCCATTACTATCATAAACAGCCCTAAAGCAATAGCACCAACATAAATAATCCAACGAAAAACATCACTTTCCACGATGCTTTTTACAGCCATTGACGGTGCTGCTGAAGCTGGTTGTCTTTTGCCTTGCTTGCTATTGCGAAAAGAGTTGCGAACATGATCGAATTCGTTTTTAATTCTATCGCTCAAATTATTCACATTTACTTTTTTTCCTCTCATTCGCAACTTATCGGCAGTTGTTCGAGCCGCCGGAACTACCAACCACAATATCAGATAAATTAGAAGCCCCGAGCCACCAATCATAAAAAGCACCACAAATGCAATACGAACCCAAAGCGAATCGACTTCGAAAAACTCGGCCAATCCGGAACATACTCCACCCAAAATTCTGTTATCGGCATCGCGATACAAACGGCGCTCGTGACGCGATTCTTCTTTTTGGCTGGGTTCTTCGTCCGAAAAATCCTCAATTTGCTCTGGCTCACCAAGCTCTTTTATTACAAAATTGATGTCGTCAACTACAATTACCTCTTTCGATGCACCAAGCCTTTCCGAAAGAAGCTCTGCCACACGAATCTCGATATCGCGTATCACTTCATCGGTTTCGTCGGCACTAAGCCGCTGACGAATTCGGTCGAGATATTTCTGCAACAGCTCATATGCATCTTCGTCGATATTAAATAGTCGATAGCCAATGTTTACTGAAAAATTCTTTTTCATCTTTTTAGTTGTTTAAAATTTCATTCACCGAAACCACCGTGCTGTTCCAACCGATGCGAAGCAATGTCAGGTATTCCCTACCCTTGTCGGTTGTTCGATAGTATTTTCTTGGTGGCCCTCCGGAGCTCTCTTCCCAATAATACTCAAGATATCCATCGTCTTTCAGACGATTAAGCAAAGGGTAAATGGTTCCTTCAACCACCAGAAGTTGAGATGCCTTTAGCTCTTTCAACAGGTCGCCAGTATATTTGGCCGAACCGTCAGAGAGTTTCAAAACACACATTTCCAGAACACCTTTGCGAAACTGTGATATGATTTTTTTTTCATTCATGAAACAAAAGTACTAATTTATTTTTACTTCTATGTATTACATAGTACTAAAATAAAAATACTTCTTCTAAACATCGCAACAATTTATTTTACTGCGCTTTACGATTAATCTGGGAATTATCAAATAGCATCGTACATTATATTATAGTGGCATAATGATGTAGAATCGTGCTAACATGAGACACAACTCGTAATCAGATGAGTTTGCTTCATTTATTGAATCTTATTGATTCATGCTGAGACCACCAAAAAACCAGTTTTGCAACATGAGATAGAAAAACAAAATCCAAAATTCAGTCAGAAAGCTTCT
>DYON01000029.1 GCA_020720525.1 Acetofilamentum sp. | reverse complement strand
GGGACAAACTTAATCCCGTTGTGAACACCAACTGTTATTCCGACAAAGTCGGGTGTAATCATCGATGCGCGCGACCAAGTATTGATTGTGGTCTTTTTTCCAGATTCCTGTGCTTCGAGAACTCTTTTCTCTAATTTATGGTGCACAAAAGGACCTTTTTTCAATGAGCGACTCATAGTGTATCCCTGTTATTTTTTACGTCTTTCAATAATGAATTTATCCGAAGCTTTCTTTCCACGAGTTTTGTAACCCTTAGAAGGAGTGCCTTTACGAGTACGTGGGTGCCCACCAGTTGAACGACCTTCACCACCACCCATGGGGTGATCGACAGGGTTCATGGCAACACCACGATTTCGCGGTCTGCGTCCTTGCCAACGTGAACGACCAGCTTTTCCACTAACCTCGAGGTTGTGCTCTGGGTTAGATACCGATCCAATAGTTGCACGGCAGGTTTGAAGAACTAAGCGAGTTTCGCCACTGGGCATTTTAAGAACAGCATATTTACCGTCGCGCGACAACAACTGTGCATAAGAACCAGCACTGCGTGCAAGTTTTGCACCTTGACCTGGATTGAGCTCAATGTTGTGAACCACAGTACCGAAAGGAATTTCGTTCAGATACATAGTATTTCCCACTTCGGGAGCAACACCTCTACCTGAAACAATTTCCTGTCCAACTTGCAGTCCTTGCGGAGCAATAATGTAGCGTTTTTCACCATCCTTATAAAACAACAATGCAATACGTGCACTGCGGTTAGGATCGTATTCAATAGTTTGAACAATAGCCGGAATGCCTTCTTTATCCCTTTTGAAATCGATGAGTCGATACATCTTTTTATGACCACCACCAATGTAGCGCATGGTCATCTTACCGGTTTGGTTTCTACCACCGGTTCTTTTCTTAGGAACTACCAGGCTTTTTTCCGGAGCCGTTGCCGTTATTTCATCGTACGAACTAACCAGCTTAAATCGTTGGCTGGGAGTCGTCGGTTTGTATTTTTTCAGTCCCATCTCTGGTTTTTAAATTTAAACGTTACTGTAAAAGTCAATTTTTTCGCCTGCTTTAAGAGTGATGATGGCTTTCTTAAACGCATTGGTGCGTCCACTAACCCACCCTCTACGGGTGCCGCGAAATTTTCGTTTGCCCGCATATATCATGGTGTTTACTTCAACAACATGAACTCCGTATAAAGACTCAACCGCCTCTTTTATCTGAATTTTGTTGGCTGTTTTGTAAACAATAAAACCAAACTGATTCAGCTTCTCGTTCTTGGCTATCATCTTTTCCGTTACCAATGGTCTAATTAATACGTCCATTTTTTAACAATTTTAGTTCACTTCTTGAAGTCATTTTTACTCTTCACCCAAAAAAATCGAGTCCAATTTGGTCAAACTTGCTTCGGAAATAAAGACGACTTGAGCATTCAAAATATCGTAAGTATTTAATTTTGAGGCTGTTACCACCTTGACTTT
Organism: Acetofilamentum sp.; assembly: GCA_020720525.1. Taxonomy (GTDB): domain Bacteria; phylum Bacteroidota; class Bacteroidia; order Bacteroidales; family DTU049; genus GWF2-43-63. The sequence continues at coordinate 14,766 of DYON01000029.1, read as the reverse complement.
CTTCAAATTTCGGGACGACAAATATACGTTATTATTTGAATCATCCAACACAAATAGTGATTTTTTTTCAATTTCATCGAAATTTTTCAAAATTTCGATGAAATTTTTAGTTTTTGGCTGTTCCATTTCAATCATCTCAATCACTATGATAGCATCGTCGGTAACTTTATAAGAAAGAGCACTCTTGCGGGCAAGAACCTTAACTTTTTTGTTTACCTTAAAACTATAGTCGCGTGGGTGAGGACCAAAAGCACGAGCTCCACCATGAAGCAGTGGCGATTTCACGTCGCCGCGACGTGCTCCGCCTGTACCCTTCTGACGGAAAAGTTTGCGAGTACTACCGCTCAAATCGCTACGTTCGCGACTATCGTGGGTTCCCTGACGCTGGTCGGCCAATATCCTTTTTACATCAAGGTAGATGGCATGATCGTTGGGCGTGATGGCGAAAATTTCGTCATTCAGTACAGCTGTTTTAGTGCTGGCTTTGCCGCTGGTGTTATATACTTTTACTTCCATCTTTCCAAAATTACATATGAACCATTAGGACCTGGAACCGAACCTTTAATAAGAATAAGATTCTTGTCCGACATTATTTTAACAATCTGGAGATTGATCATTTTTACCCTTTGCGAGCCATCGTGGCCAGCCATGCGCATACCTTTAAATACACGGCTAGGATAAGATGATGCTCCAATGGAACCAGGCGCACGACCTCGGTTGTGCTGACCGTGAGTCGCGTCATTCACACCCTTGAATCCATGGCGCTTTACAACACCCTGAAATCCTTTTCCTTTTGAAGTTCCAACAACATCAATGAATTCTCCTTCCAAAAAAACATCAACATCTACTTTGTCGCCCAACGATTTCTGGTGACCTTCTTCGAAACGTGAAAATTCGCGCAGAATGCGTTTGGGTCCTGTGCCGGCCTTTTTAAAATGACCCTGCATAGCTTTCGATGTTCTTTTTTCTTTCTTGTCGTCGTAAGCAAGCTGTATGGCATCATAACCGTCAGTCTGCTTGGTCTTGACCTGAGTCACGACGCAAGGACCTGCTTCAATAACTGTGCATGGAATTATTTTTCCAGAGGCATCGTGAAAGCTGGTCATACCGATTTTTTTTCCAATTAAACCTGACATGTTATCTCGTTTTAGTAATTACACTTTTATCTCGATTTCCACACCACGTGGCAATTCGAGTTTCATCAACTCTTCGATGGTCTTCGATTGCTGATTGTAGTAAATATCGATAAGACGTTTATAGGTAAAAAGCTGGAATTGTTCACGTGCTTTTTTGTTTACAAAGGTCGATCGGTTTACAGTAAAAAACTTCTTGTCGGTTGGAAGCGGAATAGGTCCGTTCACAACTGCGTTGGTAGCTTTCACAATCTTCACAATCTTCTCAGCAGATTTGTCCACTAAGTAGTGATCGTACGATTTAAGCTTGATTCTGATTTTTTGACTCACGGTATTGTACTTTTTGTTTGACAATTTCTGTTATAATGACACCTTGATGCCCTTCATTTTGAAAATAATATCCTGGGCTAGTTCAGGAGGTGTTATGTTGTAATGCGAAAACTCCATGCTCGATGTTGATCGTCCCGAAGTAAGGCTGCGCAATGTTGTTACGTAACCAAATGTTTCTCCGAGAGGAATAACTGCTTTCACAGCACTTGCATTCATCACATTTTCAATTCCGGTAATTTCGCCACGGCGGCGGTTGATATCGCCTGTAACGTCGCCAACATATTCTTCGGGTGTTACCACTTCGAGTTTCATTATGGGTTCGAGCAGATGATTCTTGATTTTTCGTGATGCTTCTTTAAAAGCTATACTTCCACAAATCTCGAAAGCCAAAGTGTCGCTATCGGCTTCGTGGGTAACTGCGTCGATCAATTCAACTTTTGCACAAAAAACAGGATAGCCAGCCATGACTCCAGTTTCCATTGCCGACTTGATACCTTTTTCAACAGCTGCTGCATTTTCTTTCGACAATATGCCAGAACGCACATTATTTACAAATAGCAATCCTTTTTCCGATACAGGAGCAGGCGAAACTTTGATTTCAATCTCAGCAAACTTTCCACGACCACCACTTTGCTTGCGATAGGATTCACGGTGAATCACAGTACCCGCAATTGCTTCGCGATAGGCAACTTGTGGTTTTCCGAGTGTGCATTCTACTTTCGATTCGCGTCGCAAACGGTCAACAATAATATCGAGGTGAAGCTCGCCCATTCCACTAATAATGGTTTGGCCAGTTTCATCGTCGGCACGAACTGTAAAAGTAGGATCTTCTTCGGCAAGTTTCTGCAAACTGGCACCCAACTTATCGAGGTCGTTTTGAGTTTTTGGTTCAATAGCAATACTTACAACAGGCTCGGGGAATTGCATTGTTTCGAGCATAAGTGGATTACGCTCATCGCACAAAGTATCGCCAGTTTTCACATTTCGCAAACCAATAATAGCTCCAATGTCGCCTGCATCGAGTGTATCGATAGCATTTTGTTTGTTGGAATGCATACGGATAAGTCGCGAAACACGTTCTTTTTGTTCGGTAGAACTATTGTAAACCATCATTCCACTTTGAAGCGCTCCACTGTAAACGCGAGCAAATGCCAAACGGCCAACATACGAATCGTTCACAATTTTAAAAACAAGCGCACAAAATTTACCTTCGGTTGTGCAATGACGGCTTTCCTTTTCGTTTGTTTTTGGATTGATTCCATCAACAGCTTCAATATCGAGAGGAGAAGGAAGATATTGAACAACACCATCCAAAAGACGCTGAACACCAATGTTGTGGAAAGAGGATCCACAGAAAACAGGAAAAGCCCTGCTTTCGAGCGTGGCTTTACGTAGCTGACTTATGATGTCGCTTTCTGTGATAGTATCGGGGTTATCCATAAACTTTTCGAAAAGCGCATGATTTTCCTCGGCAGCTCCTTCTATAAGTTTCAGCCTATATTCCTCCACAATTTCCAGCATGTGGCTTGGAACAGGAATTTCGGAGTATTCTTTACCCAAACTCTCCTGATCCCAAACGTAAGCTTTCTTTTCAATCAAATCAACCAAGCCTGTAAATTCATCTTCCTCGATAATGGGAACTTGCACAGGAACGGGATTGCCTCCAAGCTTTTCGGCTATTTGAGCAACCACTCTAAAAAAATCGGCACCTTGGCGATCCATCTTATTCACATAGCAGATGCGCGGAACTTTGTACTTATTGGCTTGACGCCAAACAGTTTCGCTTTGTGGCTGAACGGCACCAACAGCACAAAATACTGCAACAGCACCATCGAGAACACGCAGCGAACGCTCCACTTCTACAGTGAAATCGACATGACCAGGAGTGTCGATAATATTTACCTGGTATTTCTCATCGTTCGATACCCAATAAACAGTTGTGGCAGCCGAAGTGATGGTTATTCCGCGTTCTTGCTCCTGAATCATCCAATCCATGGTAGCAGTACCATCGTCAACTTCACCAATTTCGTAATTAACTCCGGAATAAAACAAAATGCGCTCAGTCGTCGTCGTTTTACCGGCGTCGATATGAGCCATAATGCCAATGTTCCTTATTTGAGTTAATTCTGCCACAGTGTTCCTTAGAATCTAAAATGCGAGAAAGCCTTGTTGGCTTCGGCCATTCGGTGAATATCTTCTTTACGTTTGAAAGCCGAACCTTCTTCTTTGTATGCGGCCATAATTTCGCCAGCCAATTTAGAGGCCATCGATTTTTCATGACGCTTACGTGAGAAGCCGATAAGATGCTTCATACCGATGCTGCTTTTACGTTCGGCTCTAATTTCTGATGGAATCTGAAAAGTGGCACCACCAATACGGCGGCTACGTACTTCAACCGAAGGAGTAACGTTTTCGAGTGCTTTTTTGAACACTTCGAGTCCGTCTTCTTTGGTTTTTTCGGCTACTTGATCGATAGCATCGTAGAAAATTTTGTAAGAACTGTTCTTCTTCCCACTATACATGAGATTGTTCACAAATTTAGTAACCAATTGGTCGCCGAATTTGGGATCGGGTAGAATAATTCTCTTTTTAGGTTTTGATTTTCTCATATCGTCGCGATATTATTCTGAAAATTAAGCTTTTTTCTTCGGGCGTTTTGCACCATATTTCGAGCGGCGTTGAAGGCGACCTTCTACACCAGCGGTATCGAGAGCTCCACGTACAATGTGATAGCGAACACCTGGGAGATCTTTCACCCTACCACCACGAACCAGCACGATGCTGTGTTCTTGGAGGTTGTGACCTTCGCCCGGAATATAAGCAGTAACTTCGAATCCGTTGGTAAGTCTGACCCTGGCCACCTTACGCATAGCCGAATTCGGCTTTTTGGGTGTGGTGGTATATACCCTGGTGCACACTCCACGACGTTGCGGACACGATGTCAAAGCTGGACTCTTGCTCTTGTACATAAGTTCCTTGCGTCCTTTACGAACCAATTGTTGTATTGTCGGCATACAGTAACGTTTTGTTTACAATATTTTACCCCTAATTTTTTGGGACTGCAAAGGTAGATAGTTTATTTTAAATAACCAACACTTTCTGAAAAATTATTTTAGACCAACCTTAAAGAGGCTATAAATACAGTTCTAATACCTTATAATATATGCACTTGAAATCTCAATTTATTTTCTTTCTGATTAAAAAGACATGCCGATAATTCTCTTTTTCAGCTAAATCATTTCAACTTTGCATCTTTCGATGCACAATTGATGCCTCTTTTTGCATGAAATGCGATAATCAGACGCTATAAATCGCGTCTCTACTGACCACTGATTATCCCGACGCTTTGGTCGGGAATTGCATCTGATTACTATCAACTTCTCTATCTTATCAGCATCATTTTTCCGAATTCCTTGGTGAAAAATTGTCCAGCAGAAGTTTCAATTTTATTCATCTGCTGACCGTTGAGCTTCACTATAACACGATAGAGATAAACACCATTGGCAAGCTGATCGCCAAATTCGTCGCGACCATCCCATGCATATTCGGTAATATTTCGGCCAATATGAATAGATCCAAGTTCGGCTTTATCGATTTCGCGAACCACTTTGCCGGTAACCGTCATAATCTGAATTTTGAAATACTCGGGAACAACAGAACCCGTGAGCGTAAACACAAAATGAGTTTTGGTACTAAATGGATTGGGCCAATTGAGCACATCGGTTATAGCTGGAGTATTAATGACTTCAAAATTTATCTGGTAATCGATACTGCCACTTTCGTTGCCACTTTTGTCGCGAGCTTGAACCATGAGTAAATATTTTCCATCCGTCAAATTCTCGGCTGGATATTCGATGCGTGCAGTGTTGTTTTGTGTTGATGAAGCCGGATAAAACCGCATCTTCTCAGTACTTCCATTCATGAAAAATATCCTTTCGAGCTCGGTTGCGCCTGGTCGCTGCAAATATACTCGGAAAGCGGTGGTGTCGTCGAGCATCAAGTAGCGATTTTCGTCTTTAAGCAAAATTTCAATATTGGGATTGGCGCTAACAATATCGCCATCAAGAATATGAACACCATCGAAAGTAACATCGAGCATTGGGTTGATAAGATCCTTATCGACCACAAATTTTATTTCCGCAATATTGTTGAAATGGTATTGCTCCAGTTGATCGTATAGACCAGTGGTCGAATCGACAGGATTAAATTCAACCCAAATACTGTTGAGACCAGCATAGCCTGTTGTAGAAAACGATATAGAATCAATGATTACATCATCAACTGGATGCAGTCGCAACTTTTTACGTGCCAGCTGATGAATGTTTCTGTCGTTGTCGATTAGCCAATAGGCAACCATGAGACTGTCGGGGAAATCGACGGGACCAACATTGCGTGTAGCAATTGCAAGCCGCACCGACTCGCCTTCTTGAACTGTATCGTTGAAGAAAGTGTAGTACGAAATTGGATCGATAGCGGTTTCGGGAATGGGTTCGTATAAAACCTGCCAGCGCTCTATTTGAGCAGGAGTACGCAAGCTATCGTCGCTCATTCGCATGTGCAATTTCAAATAGGGATACACAGTTGCATCAATGCGCGACGACAAATTCAAAATATCGAGCGAATCGATTACCGGTGGCAAACCACTTATAACTGTATCGGCCGAACCATCTGCTTTAATTCCAATCACATCGAGCCTTACAGTATCGGTCCACAAGCCAGCCTCGAAGCTATTAACACGCCAATGTAAGCTCCCCCACTCCGATGCAGGTCCCACAATGGTGGATTCAATGTAACCGTCTTTCCAATTGGTATTAATTAGATACGGAGCACTTATAATACTGTTGATATTAGCCCCAACCCTTTCGTCGGCCATCAAAGGAAAGCCTTTGCGTCCAAAAATGATGTATGGAGAATTGTTAGGTAATGTTCGAATTACATTCGAGCCAATACTCTCAAAAGCCTGATACAAAGCTTCGGGATAATTTTCGGCATTGTGGTTTCGATGACTAAATGCCAAAACATAATATCCATCTGGAATGGTATCGATAAAATTGGTCATTCGCGTAAACCAAGGTTCTGCATTGGTGAAAAAGTCGAAATCGTAGTACTCGTAACTTCTACAGTTCAATGCATCATAAGGTCCATAACCATCATGATTGGGATCGGTATTAATCCACGGCGCTACACTAATGGTATCGAACACAGCAAATTTCATCCCATCGCCATTATAATTGGTACACGACCATTGACCTTTAAGAATATTGTCAATTTTGAACCATTCTTCTGACCACTGAATATTGGGATAATATCCAGTTTGAACGCTTATACTTACAACACTATTTATAAACTCCAGAATACGAGCAGGTTTGTTGTAGCTCACATACTCAAAATCATCTTTCTTGAATTGAAAAAAATGAGCCTGACCCCAGCCACGTTTTGCTGTGATATACTGAAACGAGCTTTCGCGCCAGTTGTTGGTTGCGGTGGAACTCACCCGCCAAAAATACACGGTTGAATCGGGCAGTGTAAGCATGGAATAAGGAACAGCCCATTCAACAATTCCACCCGACTGAACAATGGGTGAGCTTTGTTGCAAGAAAGGACTATCGAATGAATCGGTGGTATCGATTTGAAAAATATAAGTTCCCGTTGTGGCCATCGCATATCCAGTACTTGCCACCAGCGTAAGAAAAGTATCGGGAATAACAGCATATTCATAAGGATACACCGGATTAACATCGTTTGAGATAATAAACAAAGTTGTTGTTGCCGAATTGTTTGTTTCGATACTTTCAACAACAGCGTCAAAGGCATCTATTGTAGCCGTAAATGTATTTAAACCAACTCCATTGATAGGATCGACAGCTAATGTAAAAACAATAGTATCAGCAAAACAAGGTGAAGGAATAAACTTTTGAAAAATCTGAGTTGACTGATCGGGAAATGTTCTCGACAATTCAATCACCACCGAATCGCTCACAGCCATTCCAATATTGGAAGTAATAATCTTTACCTCAAAAGAATCGAGCTCATTGGTAACATTAGTAGGATTGAAATAAATATCGCTTGCTGAAATGATAAAATCGGGTTGAGGAAAACCACCGAGTCGCAAAACAGGATCGCCATGCAATGTCATTTCGAGAAGTACTTCGCGAAGAGAATTACTCATCCCACTATACTGAACGGTTTTTATGGTTTGTTGAATGATGTATCCAATTCGCTGATTGTAGTTTCTGCGCGAAATACGCCCAATAAGTTCAGAGCTATACGAATTGAGAGGTTCTGCAAGCGATTTGGTTATCGACCCTAAATATCCAATCGAGCCCTTATTCTCTATCAGCACAAAAACTTCCGAAGAACTTATTGATGGCTGATACAAATCGCCAGAAAAACAAGAATTGGCAATGAGGAATGGATATCTTTTGTAGTTGCTGTAATCGGCAGGATTATCGATGCTGATATCGAAGCCAATGCCAGCACCATGACCAAAGAAATTTAGAATGGCAACACCATTGTTAATCAAATCTTTCAACTCGTCGCTTGTATTTTGCTGAATTGGAGCCGACGATGTTTTGGTAAATGTAGTAACATCTGCCCCAAAATAAGGAGCCATCATGGTATCTGCATAATTATTTAAAAAATTCAACAAATACTGTGCTTCGGTAAAGCTGGAACCACCAGCAAAATGAAGAACTTTTTTCATCCACAATTTTGCAAGCGGATCGGCTGGATTGTATGGTTGATTTTGCTCGTACTCAAAATCCTGCATTTTAGTGAGATAAATAGAAATATCGTTGGGCACACGAGCAGCAAGCCTTCCAGTAGGAATTGCAGGCATTAATGTTCCATCGGTCAGGCCCGAAGTAAACAAAATATCGGATGGCGGATTACCGAAAGAAGGAAGCAATGTAAGTGAATTGTAGGTTGTACTGTACCTATAATTAAATGGACTATCGCCAGCAAGGTATCCTTTTCCCATTAAAAATAGACCATGAATGGTATCGGCAAACACCGACAACGCCATATTTGAAAAATTTCTAATAGCCATCGGATGCTTATTAATTCCATAACTAAACTGGTCGTAGAGCATATCGACATCGGCAACAACAACATTGTAGCCTGTTGCTTCGCGATAAGCAGCATATTCGTTGGCTTTGGTAAGCAGCGATTTGTGGGTAACAATGATATAATCGACATCGTCGAATTGCGAATTGGAATAATCGACAAATTTGGCAAAGTTTGATGCATCGTAATTGACTGGGCGCAAAGCCGAAACAGGTTTTACAGCGCTTTCGGTAACTAAAAAGCAATTTTTAGTGCCACCAGAGTTGGGCAATAAAAAGCGGAGCGAAGTGCCCGACCTCGAAGTGAGTATGCGTCGATGATTTGTAAGATCGAACACAACAGCACTATCGGTTGGCGAGGAGCCCAAATTCGATAAATTGAAATAGGCTTTCGATGCAACAGCATCAGCAGCAGAAAACGCAATAAAACTGGCACTTCCCAAATCGGGAGAATGTGGATATTCGAGGTCGATATAGCTGAGTGCAACCCTGTCGGCATTGCTACCCAAATCGTTTGGAAGTGTAAACACCAATTGTGTTCCCCCAGTACTCAACAGAGATGGGCTAACAGTGAATGACAAACGAACGGGCATGTATCCATTGAAAGCTGTATCGAGGCTTAATCCGGCACCCGACATGAGAACATGATGATCGGGCGAAAGACCTGCATAATCTGATGCACCAACCAACAACAGCTCCAATTTGGCTGAAGGACCTGCGGTATAAGGACTGTACGAAAAAATAGAGTATGTATAAGGACCTGGATTGTAAGTGTTGAATGGATCGAAAGCCGCATTGAACCAACCTTCGGTATTTACGTATTCGGGGACAGTAACACCATAACCATCGGTTTCGCCAGCATAATATGTTGAATAATAGTTCGATCTGGAATGATACCAAAAATAGTTTTCGGCAGTATAGCCCGTAAAATTTTTGTCGATTTCTGGAGCCAATCTGCGGTTGGTGATTGATGAGTTCCAAGTAAAAAAATAATAAATAGTGTCGTTAAACAAACTCAAATCGGCATTGGGCTGATCGCTGCTTACTGCATACATACATGTATCGAACCAACCATCGTTGTGTTTTGCATAAAACTCAATGTAATCGCCCGAGTTGAAAAACCCATCGTTTTCGCCACTTATATGTACATACTGTTCTTCGCCTCGTGCAAAAACTTGGAACCGGCGTGGGTCAATCGATGCAAGTGGAATTCCAGATGCAACCAATGTCGAATACGAAATCCGATAAACTCCGTCTTGCACAACAGAAAAACGATAATACTGTTGCGAAAAATTTATCCACTCATTGCCATACGTTTGAGCAGAAACGCTCCCACATAGCGATAGCGAAAATATTAGAATTAAAAAGCGATATATTTTCCTCATAGGCATCTACAAACTAGCTTTATTTACGACTCGATTAATATTGAGTTTCAACGAAAACACATGCGAATACAAGGCAACACTCACATCGCCCAAATCGGTCATGGCATAATCGATCGAAAGGACATTTTTTATATTAATACCAATACCCATATTGGGTTGAAGTGTAGTAACTTTCTTCCCATCGAAATTGGATTCCTGCTGTATATTACCAACTCCTCCACGCAAATAGGCGAAATTCTTGTAGCCAAGCTCAAAACCCAAATGTGGGTCGATGCTGATAGGATCCGATTTAATTAGCACATTTCGCTTTCCATCGAAAGTAACATCGAGACCAACTTCGGGATAAATGCTGAAACTTTTTGAAATTGGAATTGTGCGACCTGCCCCCAACAACAACCTTGGCAATGTGAGTTCGAGACTGTTTTCAGGTATCTCGTTTCCGGTGAGGGTAAAAATTTCGCGGGTGCGATCGTCGAGAGTAAACGACCAGGCATTGAATGTGGAAGTAACATCGCGAAAAACAGCTCCAAATTTCCAATTGTCTTTTTGATACTGCGCACCAGCATCGATGCCAAATCCCCAGCTACCACCAAAATCGCCCACCTTGCGGCGAATGATTTTCACATTTCCACCAATTAAAAGTCCTTTAATGGGCAACTTGTGCGAATAACTAACTATAAAGGCATTATCGACCGCACTAAAAGTGGTAATCCGGTCGTAATCGATATTTCCCTGAGCATCTATTAGATCGGTTGTATTGGGAATATCGTCAACTCCAAAACGAATGTACGAAAAACCAATGGCCGAAGAATTGTTGGTGACAGCAGCAAACGAAATATTGTCGTATTTGGCAATGCCTGCAAAATATTCGGAATGCATCAAAAACAACTGCCGCTCCGAAGGAGTAAGAACCAAACCAGCCGGATTCCAATAGCCAGCCGAAGCATCGCTTACCGAAGCAACAACGCTGTTCGACATACCCAAAGCCCTAGCACCAACACCAATAGCCAAAAATTCGTTCGAATACTTAGGTGCCTGCGAAAAAGCAAATACCGAAACCAAATTCAAAATAACCAACAACAGGATTTTTTTCATAAAAAGCATTGCTTCAATTTGAGTGCATTAACGGTCAAAAGTAAAAAAAAGTACGCCTATTTTGAAAGTTTTCGACGATTTTATTCTATTATTTTAACAATCGAGATTTAATGGTACAAAAAGTAACATAAAAAAAGATTGTTATCAGTAGCACATACCACACAATACAATCGTGCGGGAAGGGAGGTTTTTATTGCAATGAAAATAGAGTTTAATCTATTTTTCGGAGCCAGCCACCCAGTGCATATCGGGAGCTTCGGCTTGCGAAGCCAAGGCGCGCGCCAACACAAAAAAGTAATCGCTCAAACGATTGATATATTTGAGAATTTCGGCATCGACGGGTTCGGTTTCGTGTAGTCGCAAAATATTGAGCTCGGCACGGCGGCAAACGGTTCGGCAAATATGCGCAAAACTCACCAGCCTATGTCCGGCAGGAAGAATAAAATGAGTAAGCTCGGGCAAATTTTCGTTTAGCCGATCAATTTCTTGCTCAACCAAAGTGGCATCGGAGGCAACAATATCGGGAAAAAACCTTTTATCTGCGGCTTCGGGCGCCACCGCCAAATGCGATTCAATCAAAAAGAGCTTGTTTAAAATTTCAAACAAAAAAGCTCTATTTGCCGAATCGTCAACCTGATCGTACAAATGCCCAACAAACGAATTCAATTCATCAACAAGCCCGTACGATTCGACCCTGACACAGCTTTTCGAGACAATTTTTCCACCAATCAAAGTAGTGGTGCCATTGTCGCCTTTACGAGTATAAATTTTCCAATCGTTGTTCATGATTACCTTTTCCTGATATTAAACTTCTTCTGAAAGATTCGACAGAATCTCTTGATATTTTGTAATATTCTGATTGACTTCGTCGGTTTCAATCAAACCATCGCGCAAACGAATAATGCGATGCGCATATCGTGCAATATCCTCTTCGTGCGTAACAACAATAATGGTGTTTCCGTTGCGATGCAATTGGTCGAAAAGTCCCATAATTTCAACCGAAGTGCGTGTATCGAGATTTCCGGTTGGTTCATCGGCCAAAATTATTGAAGGATTGTTTACCAATGCCCTTGCAACTGCAACACGCTGTCGCTGACCACCCGAAAGTTCGTTGGGTTTGTGGGTCATGCGATCGCTAAGTCCAACATCGGTGAGAGCTTTTTCGGCAATCTGCTTGCGCTCTTCTTTGCGATAGCCAGCGTAAATGAGTGGCAGAGCAACGTTGTCGAGAGCGGTGTAGCGCGGCAAAAGATTGAATGTTTGAAACACAAAACCAATTTCCTTGTTGCGAATTTCGGCAAGGCGATTGTCGTCGAGTTGACTTACATCTTGATTATTAAGGATGTAAGTTCCGCCTGAGGGTGTATCGAGACAACCCAGCAAATTCATCAAAGTCGATTTACCCGATCCCGATGGACCCATAAGCGCTAGGTATTCGCCTTTTTCGAGCGAAAACGAAACGCTGTTGAGAGCTTTCACAAGGACGGTTCCGACTGTATAGTGCCGACTGATATTTTCCAGCCTGATAATTTCCATTCTGCTGTTATTTTGTACAAAGCTAAGAAGAATTTTGATTGTCTATTGCTTCTACAATCTCAAAATTAAACCTACTAAATGTACAATTGCAATATCCAACTACAATTATAGACAAAAATCCGTCTCTCAACCGCAAAGGTCGCCGAGGAAACAGCCTTACACGCCTTGCGTGATAAACTTAGAGGTCCGCAGAGTTTTCAATAGTCTTACTCTTCTTTTGGCTCCCGCCATTTTGCGGGACAAGCTCCAAAGAAAAGTAATACCGCACCGCTGTGCGGCACAGGCTCCAGAAAACCTGTCTGCCTGCGCAGCATAGTCAGGCTCGTCGCTCGTAGAATTTGTCAGGCAGTTGGGGCATTTAGCCACAACAAACTATAGGCTGTCTCAAAACAACAAAATGCGTTACAACATTCCAACGTTCAGGTGGATTGCTTAAGCATTAATGTCATTAGTAGCCAGAACAACCCCGTTCCGCAGGCGGCGGATGAAACCGTCGTAACAGGCACAAACACAACGATTACATATCATTGATTATTCTCTAAACGCAAACAATTATTTGCTAACAAATCAGAAAGTTAGTGAGCGTCTCCTGACGTGTACAATGACAATTTGATTGCAATAAATGGCTTGTATTGAAAAAAATGCTTTGAGGGATCAATTGCAAACCGATACTCAATTATCTGCTGGAAAAATGGCGCAATAGGCATTGTATCGCTCATATATTTCTTTCACAAACCTATCGGCATACCACGGATTGACATATCCATAGCGAACAACTGGGTCGTTGTAGTACTGTGGTTTCGATTTGCATTTCAAACATTCAATCACTACAGTATATGTAAGCGGCTCTTTCTTCATTTTACGGGCAAGTTCGAAAGCATCGTAGAAATGAGCCATTCCAAGATTGTAGGCTGCAATCACCACTTTCTGCCGTTCGGCATTATCGGCCATATATGGAGCAAAAGCAGTATCCATATAATGAATCATTTTGGTTCCGCCTTCAATCTGCTCTTCGACCGAACTAGAAGAATAAACTCCAAATTGAGCCGCCGACACGGGCATCATTTGCATAATTCCAAAAGCTCCGCTCGAGGACTGAAATCCTGTTGTAAAGCGCGATTCTTGATAAATCAACGACGCAATCAAACGCCAATCCCATCCAATTTGCTTGCTGTATTTCTTGATGAATCTATCGTAAGGACTCAATTTTCCCTTGCTCAAACTGTGATTGTCGGGAGAGTGAAAAATGTATAAAATCGGGTTATCAAAATACTTCCGCTGCAAAAATGCCAGATTGCCTTTTTTTTGAAATTTTTCGAGCCACAAATTGAGCTCTGCCAGCCATTTTATCGATTTGCTATTTACAGCCCAAGCCACAGGTTCGGGTTTTGAAACAGCAACGCTAAAATCGAGTTCGGGATAGTAGTCCGAAACAGTTCGCGCAAGATGTTCGTCGCAAACAGTAAGTTCAATTTCGCCTTCGGCAACCATATTGGTGAGGTCTTCGGTGCCCATAACTGCTTCGCTGGCAATTTCAATCACAATTCCCATGCTATCGGCCAAATGTTGCAACAGCAGTCGATAATTGGTTTTGCGGGGAATTACAATTTTCTTTCCGTCGAGGTCGGATAGTGTTTTCACCGGAATATTTCCATTGCTGTCAATTTTCTGAACCAACAGCGAACGCATCGAATACAACGATTCGGCAAAAACAATGCGTGGATAGCGGTTTTCGGCAACAGTAAGCTCCATAGCAAGCAAATCGCAATCGCCAAAAGCCACATATTGAAAAGCTTTTTCGACATCGTTGGTAATATGCAAATCGAGAAACCAGCCGTGCTCGGTGCAAAGTTGCTGCACCATTTCGTACTGGTAGCCCATGGGAGTTCCTTTGTAAACAAAATAGTTCACCGAATTGTATCCCATCACCACATGCAAAGTATCGTCGGCAACAATCGAATCGAGGTCGCGAAGCTTAATGGGATCGGATTGATGGCAACCTGGAGCCTGCATACTCTCTCGCACAACCATAAAAACGATTGCGATAAAGAACAGGTAAACAAGTATGAACGGGCGACGTTGCATATTGAGAATGAATCGAATATGCAAATTAATACATTTTTTCGGAAATGAAAACGAATGTGGATTTTTATGAAAGGATTTAACGGTTGGTTGGAAAACGAATAGCTGAAAGATTGAGTTTACATTTGGCGCAGACCAGCA
>DYON01000339.1 GCA_020720525.1 Acetofilamentum sp. | reverse complement strand
CATGGTGTGTGCGGTTAACAAACTTTGTACCATTTGTAATTTTACTCCCACTCGATGGTTGCAGGTGGTTTTGAACTGATATCGTAAACAACTCGGTTGATTCCTCTCACCTTGTTGATAATTTCGGAAGAAACCGACGAAAGAAAATCGTGAGGCAAATGCGCCCAATCTGCCGTCATTCCATCAACCGAAGTAACAGCGCGAATTGCAAGAACATTTTCATAGGTGCGTTCGTCGCCCATAACACCAACAGTATTTACAGGAAGCAGCACCGCAAATGCTTGCCAAACCTCTTTGTACAAACCTGTTTCGAGCAATTTTCCAATAAAAATATCGTCGGCTTCTTGCAAAACTCTCACTTTTTCGGGAGTAACTTCTCCCAAAACGCGAATTCCAAGCCCAGTACCAGGGAATGGATGACGCTGCAACAAATTGTCCGAAATATTCAATGCTTTTCCGACCCGTCGAACTTCGTCTTTAAAGAGCAACCGAAGTGGTTCAACAATTTTGAGTTTCATTTTGTCGGGAAGCCCACCAACATTGTGATGACTTTTGATGGTTTGCGAAGGTCCATTCACCGAAATGCTTTCAATAACATCGGGGTAGATAGTTCCCTGCCCTAACCAAGAAGCACCATCAATTTTTTGAGCCTGCTCTTCGAAAATATCGATAAAAGTTTTTCCAATTATCTTTCTTTTTTGTTCGGGATCCGATACACCAGCCATATTCCCCAAGAAACGATCGCCCGCTCGAACACCAGTAACATTGAGACCAATAGAGCGATAAATTTCGAGTACTTGTTCAAATTCGTTTTTACGAAGCAATCCATTGTCGATAAAAATACCATGCAGACGTTCGCCAATTGCCATGTGTATGAGAGTAGCAGCAACAGTACTGTCAACCCCACCCGATAATCCCATAATTACACGGTCGTTGCCCAAAGTAGTTTTTAGTTCTTCGACTGTAGTATTTACAAACGACTCGGGAGTCCAATTGCGGCTGCATTTGCAAATATCGAGAAAGTTGGAGAGCATTTTTGAACCATCGGTGCTGTGATATACTTCGGGATGAAATTGAATACCATAAGTTGGCTCGCCTTCAACGCGATATCCAGCAATTTGCACATCGGCAGTAGAGCAAATGACATTGAAAGAACCAGGGGCAGCCATGATGGTATCGCCATGCGACATCCACACCTGAGTTCCAGCATCGATACCAGCAAAAAGAGGTTCGTTGTTGTCGATACTTTTCAGATTGGCACGGCCATATTCGCGGCTTTCGCTTGGATATACTTCGCCACCAGCAATCGATGCTAAATATTGAGCACCATAGCAAACGCCCAAAATGGGAATTTTGCCACGAATTTGGTCAATTTTCGGAAATGGAGCTTTTGGGTCGCGCACCGAAAATGGGCTACCACTTAGCACCACGCCTGCGATTTTTTCATCGGCAGATGGTTCGTAAAAATAGGGTTTTATTTCACAAAACACATTGAGTTCACGAATTCTGCGGGCAATAAGTTGAGTGTATTGCGAACCAAAATCGAGAATCAGAATTTTCTCCAAAGATGACATATATAATAGTATTGCGTCGCAAAGATAGTCGATTTTCGCGATTTGAAATGCAGCAAAAACAATCACTCCAAAAGTTATTAACAATTTTAGGCCTTAATATTGCATTGAATTATAACCTTTTGCAACTTTCATCGTACAAAAACAAACAAGTTTTCAACAATGAGGCATTTCTACATATTTTTGGCAACACTTGTTCTCTTTTTTTGCAGTAATGCAGAAGCGCAGCAAGTAGCTATGAATAGTGGTGAAGTCGCACCAAGCGCAAATGTTTATATCGAAATTGAGCGACTCAGCAATTTGCTTACCAGCGATCCACAAAACGAACAATTGCGTTCGGAACGATCGATGATGTATGCCAAAATTGGCGAATACGAAAAAGCGCTCAACGACATTGACCAAGGATTATCGTATCGTCCCGAAAGCCACAGGTTGTATTACACCAAATCGCTCATTTTGCTCAGACGCCAGCACAACCAAAGTGCATTAGAAGCCATCGAAAAAGCTGTTGAGATTGAAGCCAACGAAAACAATTTATATTTAAGAGCAACCATTTTTGCATCGCTTGATATGACGCGCGAAGCCATACTCGACATGAACAGCATTTTGGCTCTCAATCCTATGTGCGACTACTGCTATTTACAGAAAGCACTTTGGTGCAACGATATGAATATGTTTTACGAAGAGATTAAAAATTATTTATACTATATTAAAATCTCTGCCGACGAAGTGAATGTTCGAATTATTAAAGAGCGGATTCAAAAAATGAAAAAGCACGATCCCTATTTTGCCGATCTTATCAAAAGTGCAAAGAAAGAAATCAAAAAAAATGGATATCCGTGGGAATATCATGTTTGGGAATAAAAAGCATCGCTTCCAGGATACAGAAACTTATCGCGGGCTTCGTCTTCGCCAAAAATATAGTACGTTACAACTGCTTCAGAGCACAATTTTCCACCCGAAAATAGTTTTGCATCAATAACAGCCATCGTATGGTTAATTTCGCGCAATTGAGCTCGAATTGTTATTGCACCATCGCTCACCAACACAGGCTTTCGGTATTTCACATCCATTTGTCGGGTTACACCAGCGGTTTTCATTTTTACGAAAACCACCCAGCTTGCAATTTCACCTAGCAAAGTGGCCT
>DYON01000338.1 GCA_020720525.1 Acetofilamentum sp. | reverse complement strand
AGGAGAGACTATACAGTCATCCTGCGTCGTCATCCTGAACTCGTTTCAGGATCTATGCAGGATGACAATAGTTAATCGTTTAGTTTGTGGTTATTGTTTTGTGATTTCTTTTTGAAAAACTATACCAATCCTTGCAGTAATAGAGATTCTGAAATAAATTCAGAATGACTGCAAGGAAGGTTTTAGGAGAAGTTCTGAAATCAAGTCTTTAGTTTGTTAAAACAGTTCAGAATGTCGCTGGTCGGGTTTGGTTTTTTAGCTTTATTCGTGCAAAATCCATGCTTTTCGGGTGAAGTTTCCGTTTGGAGTCGCAATGCGAAGCAGGTAATTGCCTTCGGACTGAGTTGCAATGGAAATACTTCCTTTGTCAACAAAGTTTTGTTCTTCAATGAGTTGGCCTTGAGCATTCCATATTGTAACGTTGCAATGCCCTTTGGCTTCGATGCTGAAATTTCCATTCGAAGGATTGGGGAAAACAGAAATGGATTGTTCACCTTTGTTTTGTTCAAAACCCAATCCTGCACCATAATAATAGGCTCCCATATCGACGATAGATCCATCGGGGTCGGTTGGCGAAGTAGGATCACCAGCATTGATACAAGGCGATTTGGTGGCATCGTTGGTTGGAAAATTGTCCCAGCTGAGCAAAAGATTGTTGTTTGCTGCGTCTTCGAACAATGGGTCGGTGTCGATGCAGCCGGTTCCAAAATAGGTTCCGCCTGTGCCTCCATCGATGAGCGAGTAGGTGATCACCGGTGTTACCAGACCCGAAAAGTCGATGGCTTGCGGGCTGCTGCTCCAATAAATGTTATTGTAGACATTTGCGTCTCCTGCCACATTGTCGAAATAATAATACTCGCTTCCACCCGAAGCGCTGGAACTATTGTTGTTGTACGAATTGTTGAACGAATTCAGGGTTCCGCTAACACTGGCAAACGATAAACCGCCACCCACATTGGCAGCATGATTTCCCGAAATGCGGTTTCTGCTAAAATTCACCGTTCCATTGTTGGTATAGATAAATACAGCTCCGCCATTATAATAGGTGTAGTTGTCGAAAAAATCGTTGTTCGAGACATTAATCACACCCGATTCGTGTTCAATCCACATTCCGCCGCCATCGCTGGTAACGCCGTTTAAAACACCGGCACTGTCCAATTCGAAAAGGTTGTTGGTAACATCCATATTGCCACTAATTTGCAGTTCGATGCGAACGCCAGCTCCTGCGCCAATATCGGTTGTGTTGTGATGGTGTGTATTGCTGTAGTAGTTCAGCGTTCCGCCTCCGGGCATTCTGATCCAACAGCCACCACCACCCAAATAGGCCTGATTGTCTTCGAACAAGTTGTCGTAAATGGTTGCGCTGGCACCAGTGCCAAGTAAATAAACCATGGCTCCGCCTGCATCTTCGGCGGCTATGTTGCTGCTAAACGTGTTGCCGTGCATGATTACAGTTCCGGCATTGTCGGAATAAAGCATGCAGCCACCTGCATCGTCGCCCAGAGCACTGTTGTTGGTAAAGGTGCTGTTGGTCAGCGAAATATAACCTCCGTCGGTTCCAACATACAAACCTCCAGCATCGTTGCCCGACGAAGAATTGTTGGTGAAAGTGCATTCATCAATAAAAATTTCGCCTGTAACCGAGTAAATTCCCAAACCCCCGCCAAAATCGGTTGCCACACTTCCAGTGAAAACACAATTCGAGATTTGAATGGTGGCCGATTCAATGTTCAGACCTACACCGCCATAGGTGCTGTTTCCATGCGTAAAAGTGATTCCCGAAATCGATATATCGCCGCTGGCTGTTGTTGTTTGCAAGTGAATAATCCGAATGGTTCCGCCTCCATCTAATATGGTTGTGGCCGACGAGCTGCCTGTGATGGTGAGCGAGTAATTCTCGGTGGAATAATATGTTAGCGTTGTGCCCACATTGTATGTTCCCGGAGCAACCACAATGATATCGTTTTCGCCATTGTTTCCAGCAGTGGTTAAAGCTGTTTGGAATTCGGTAACATTGGCAACGTTGAATGTTGCAGAATGGCTGAAATGAGCAAAAAATGTGAGTAAAAATGCAAACAATAAAGCGTGATTTTTCATGTGTGATGAATTTTGGGTTAAACAAAAACGTTGGGCAAAGTAACTGAAAATCAAGCATCCTGAATTGGAAAAAAGCGACATATACTTGCACTTTTGCGACAATGACACTACGGGTTTGCCTTTTAATGCAAAATTGATATTTAGCTACAAAATCGGATGCGTTTTTTGCTGTTGATTGTGCCAGCGAGTAAGACGATACTTTCCTTTTTGTCATAAATTTCTTCATCCTCTCTCGCACATTCCAATATCCATCAAAAGCATCGTGTGGCATATTTATAAATATCTCTTGAAGAAATAAACCGTTTTTCAGATTCTGAAATAAATTCAGAATGACGAAAAACGGTTTTGATTGTGGCTTTTAATTAGTCCTTTGCTCCCGCACGTTCCGATTGCCATCAAAAGCATCGTGTGGCATATTAAAAAACTCTTCCGCTCTCGCACGTTCCGAGTCATCAAGTGGTAAAAACATACTCTAAACCCGCTTTTGTCATCCTGATGACGATCAGGATCTGGAAAGCGGGTATTGAAAGTTTGTAAGAAATTTTTAGTTGCCAGCCTGTTAGATTCTGAAATGAGGCTGTCTCAAAACAAAGTTCACGTTACGACATTTCATCGTTCCGGAGGTTTT
>DYON01000028.1 GCA_020720525.1 Acetofilamentum sp. | reverse complement strand
TTGAACGTACAAGAGGTGTTTCGACCAAATATTTGTGGCATTATTCAAATTGGCTACTGATTTCACAAACAGAACACAATTTGCCACAAATAAGCAACGAAATAGCAAAAAACACATCTGCGTGGACGGGCTACACAGGCTTGGAACTCAAATATCAACAATTTTTCTCCCATTTTTCCACCGAACCTTATATGCAAACTTCCAATCGAAAATGGAAAAATCGGATTGTCAACTCGTTAATTAGTGGTTAAACTTATAACTGATGTTGCAACATAGCTGTTTTTGCATGAATGGTGCCATCTTAAAAAAGGATATTGCCGCAATTTTTCACATCGCAAAAAAATGAAAACTATAGTTAGAGTGTCTGAATCGAAGTAGAAAAAGTGTTTTCAAACTTCAATTTCGATGCTTCAGCTCAATGCTCTCAGCGGTTGGCTGAAGGATTATAACATCGATAGAAATAGACAGTCGCTTAGTATCTAAGCCATTTAATCAATTCGCGCACTGATGGTTTTTTGCCATACATCAAAATACCTGTGCGGTAAATCTTTCCAGCAACCCAAGTTGCAAAAACGAAACCAACCACAAGCAAAAACATAGAAAGAGCAATTTGCCACATAGGCGGATTGAATGGAATACGAGCCATCATCACAATTGGAGATGTAAAGGGAATAATGGAAAGCCAAAAGGCTACTGGTCCATCGGGATTGTTCAAAACAAAATTGAGACTTATAAGACCGAGCAACAATGGCACAGTGACTGGCAACATAAATTGTTGTGTATCGGCATCGTTATCGACCGCCGATCCAATACCAGCAAACAAAGCTGCATAAAGCAAATATCCAAACAGAAAGAAAAAGAGAAATGTGATTAAAATGGTTCCAAATTGAATATGATTAATTCCATCGAGAAGCTGATTGAGTTGGCTTTGGTTGAGTTGCATTGCTTCTTGCTGTTGCATGATTTCAGCTTGCGACAAACCTTTGTTATCAACAACCACTTTGGGAGCTTCTTTGTATTTAAACATATCTGGACTGGTTTGCTGCAAGCTAAACACAATCACAAAAGTGAGCCCAATCCACAAAATAAACTGAGTGAGTCCAACCAAAGCAACTCCGGCAATTTTTCCCAACATCAGCTGAAAAGGCTTCACGCTACTCACAATTAACTCAACTATGCGACTGGTTTTCTCTTCAATAACGCCACGCATTACTTGAGCTCCGTATAGAAAAATAAACATATAAATCAGCAAACCACTAATAAAACCAAGTGCCAGTCGAATTTCGGAATAACTACGTTCTTCTTTACCTTCTTTTAAAGAAAATGTATTCACATGTACATCAACAGTAACATCTTTCAGCACCTGTTTGTCAATTCCAGTTAAAGCAAGCCTGTGTGCTTCGAGCTCTTTTTTGATTACACCTTCAATAATGCTATTCACACCAACTCCCATATCCTTCACCGAACTCAACTTGGCAGCATTTGGATTGTTGACAACTGTTTCGGGGATATACAAAATAGCATCGTAATCCAATGCCCCAATCTGCTCAACCGCAGCTTCGTAGCCCATGTATAAATTCTCGAATTTAACACTGGTTGAGCTGGGAAATTTATTTTGGAACAATCCTGTTTCGTCAATTACAGCAATTCGTTTCTCCTGATCGGAGATATTGGCCAAATAAACGGGCACCACAAAAAGAGCCGCCATCAGAATAGGCCCCAACACAGTCATGATAATAAAGGACTTCTTTTGAACCCTCGACAAATATTCCCTACGAATGATTAAAAATATCTTTCTCATGCCAAAATCTTTTTATTAATCCCGTTTCCGGTCACCTTCGAGATAAATATCTCATTCATTGATGGCAAAATTTCTTCAAACCCTACAACGCGTCCCATCTGCATAATGGTTTTCAGCAACTCGTTGACATCAACTTCGGGTTTAAGCTCAATTTTAAAAATGCATAAATCGTCTTTCATGGCTGTTGCTTTTACTTCACCTAAAATTGAAAGTGCAGTTGCTGATGTGTCGCAAGCCCCACGCATTTTTACTAAAAAATTATCAGAGCCATATTGTTTTTTGATAAAAGCCACATTCCCCTCTAGTATAACCTTCGATTGGTTGATGAGCGCTATATCGTCGCAAAGTTCTTCGACCGAAGCCATATTGTGAGTAGAAAAAATAATGGTTGCTCCATTTTTCCGAAGTTCAAGGATTTCGTTTTTCAGCAACTCGGCATTGATGGGGTCGAAGCCACTAAATGGCTCATCAAAAATAAGCAATGGTGGTTCGTGAACAACAGTAACAATGAATTGAATTTTTTGCTGCATCCCTTTCGAGAGTTCCTCCACTTTTCGATTCCACCAGCTTTCGATTTCGAATTTCTGAAACCACAATTTCAATCGACGCATGGCTTCGTCGCGCGTGAGTCCTTTTAGCTGTGCAAGATACAAAGCTTGCTCGCCAACTTTCATTTTCTTGTACAACCCGCGTTCTTCGGGCAAATAGCCAATCAACTCGGTGTGATGAGGTTGCAGGGGCTCCCCTTTTAAAAACAATTCGCCTGTATCGGGGCCAATTATCTGGTTGATAATTCTAATCAATGTGGTTTTGCCTGCACCATTCGGACCAAGCAATCCAAAGATACTTTGCTCGGCAACTTGAATGGACACACCATCAATTGCTTTGTGGTGGGCGTATGCTTTACTTACTTGCTTCGCTTCAAAATAATTCATGATGCAACATTAATCAAAATATTCTTTCATTCGGTCAAAAAACGATTTATTTTTTTTGGTGTTGTTGGGCTGGAACGATTCCATGCTTTGCATCTGTTCGAGAAGATTTTTTTCGTCTTTCGATACAGAATCGGGTACCCAAACATTGATACTCACAATCATATCTCCTTTGCCATATCCATTCAATTCCGAAAGACCTTTTCCCTTGAGTCGAAACATTTTGCCTGGAGAGGTTCCAGCTGGAATCTTAATGCGTGCTTTTCCATCAAGTGTAGGAATATCGGATTGAGTTCCTAGCACTGCGTCGGAGTATGAAATATTGTGCTCGTACAACAGATTGATGCCATCGCGTTTGAAGATGTCGTGTTCCAACTCCTCAATCAAAACGATCAAATCGCCCGGAATACCTCCACGTGGAGCTGCATTTCCTTTGCCCGATAAACTGAGCTGCATTCCTTCTTCAACTCCGGGAGGAATTTTGATTGAAATAACATCTTCGCCTTTTTTCAAACCACTTCCGTTGCAGCTTGTGCATCGGTCGGTTATCACTTTGCCTTCGCCATTGCAATGAGGGCAAGTGGCCGAAGTCTGCATCTGTCCCAAAAAAGTATTGGTTACACGAACCACGCGCCCCGAACCATGACAAGTTGAGCAAGTAGTTGGCGAACTTCCGCTTTTGGCGCCAGAGCCCGAACAAGCATCGCAATGAACCTGTCGCGAAACTTTAACTTTTTTCTCAACTCCATGAGCAATTTCTTCGAGAGTGAGCTTCACACGAATTCGCAAATTCGAACCTTGAGGAGTTCGGTTCGATGAGCGCCCACGACCAAATCCAGAAAAACCTCCACCAAAGAAGTCGCCAAACACATCGCCAAAATTGCTAAAGATATCGTCCATGCTCATTCCACCACCAAAACCACCTTGGTTTCCCATACCAGAATGGCCGTACTGGTCGTAACGTCGGCGTTTTTCGTCGTTGCTAAGTACCTCGTAGGCTTCGGCAGCTTCTTTAAACTTTTCTTCTGCCGCACTATCGCCAGGATTTTTATCGGGATGATATTGAATAGCTAGCTTTCGATAAGCTTTCTTCAACTCATCGGCCGATGCTCCTTTCGAAACACCCAACACTTCGTAATAATCTCTTTTACTCACTCTTTTTCAGTTTAGTTTCCAACCACAACTTTCGCAAAACGCAGCACTTTTTCGCGCAGCATATATCCTTGTTCGACCACATCAACCACTTTTCCTTTTTTTTCATGACTTGGAACCATCGTAAGTGCTTCGTGAAAGTCGGTATTAAAATCGGTATCCAACGCATTCATTGGTTCGAGTCCTTTTTGCTTAAGAATATTGATTAATTTATTGTAAATCAACAAATAACCTTGCTTAACAGCTTCAATATCTGTAACAGCGTCGAAACTATTAATACCACGCTCAAAATCGTCAACGACAGGCAAAATATCGAGAATCATATCCGATCCGGCAGTTGAAATTAGATCGAATCGCTCTTGCCTCATGCGTTTTTTATAATTCTCAAAATCAGCAAAAAGCCTCATGTATTTATCTTGCCATTCGTTGGCTTTCATCTGAAGACTTTCCATGGTCTCAATCACCGTATCGGGGCAATCGACCGATTCTTCATTTTCGCCAGAAGCAACATTGTTTTCTTCTGGAATCATTTCATTTTCCAATTGATCTTTTTCTTCCTTTTCGCGCATATTCTTTTTCTTTTTCCAACTTTTCATACTTTACCTCTGAAGTGTTGATTTCAGGCTCAGCCTGCTGTCAAAAAGTTTGCCAGCGCAATAGCCTGTGCCGTTTTGTCAGTTATTTAAATCGTCTTCGGTCAATCCAATGCTAACAGCAGTAGCAACTAGTTCTTCCCATACTTTGGGTAAAACAGGTATTCCGTTTTTTCTATAATCCAATTCTTTGGCAATTTCGGGTTCACCAGGAATAACAACTCGTTCGGCTTCGGCACTTGTGTTTGCTTTGCGAAAAGTCCTAATCCACAAGTCCATATATTCTTTCACTTCGTTAGCTGGGCGAAAACCATCGATGCGAATAGCTCCAAAAAAATGGCCTAAGCCTTCGCCTGGAGCACCGGGTTTTGGGTCGAGATAAGCAACCTGGGGCGGAACAAACGGGCCAAAGTTTGCACCTGACAATATTGCCGACAATATATCGACCATAGCACCCATGCAAAAACCCTTATGACTTGCATGTTCGAAATCGCCACCCAAAGGAAGAATTGCACCTCCATCGCGAAGAACAGAAGGGTCGGTCGAAGAAACTCCGTTTTTGTCTTGAACAAAGCCATGCGGTGAAGCTTTTCCCTGCTTTTCCATCAGTTCGAGTTTGCCGCGCGCAATGGGCGTTGTTGCAAAGTCGGCTGTGAAAATAGGCTCTTCATTTCCTGGAATCGAAAAAGCAATGGGATTTGTGCCCAACATCCGATCGAGGCTGAATGTTGGTGCCACAAGTGCATTGGCATTTGTCATTGCAAAACCAATCATATCTTTTCGGGCTGCCATCATTGTATAGTAGCCAGCAATACCAAAATGATTCGAATTTCGCACTGCAACCCAACCCGAACCCACCTGTTCGGCTTTTTCGATGGCAAGTTGCATGGCAAACTTTCCGGCAATCATTCCAGGCGACAAATCGGCATCTACTGTAGCAGTTGAAGGTGTTTGATGAACAATTTTTACGTTTGGATTCATATTCATGCGGCCTTTTTGCCACAAACCAATATAATCTTTCACGCGCATGAGACCATGCGAAGGTATTCCACGCAATTCGGCCGCAACAAGCATATCGGCTACGGTGTCGGCATCGCGAGTTGAACAGCCAGCTTTCGAAAACATTTTCCTGACAATACCAAGAAGTTGGTCGGTTGTATAGCGTTGCATTGTTTTTTTTGCAAAAGTACTCAAAATGAGCAATTATTGCTTTGCTAACATTGGTTCTCCGTCCAGATTCATCATATTTGAATCTCACTATTTGAAGAAGGAAATTCAATCAAAATACTGGCTCAATAAATTGAACCGATTTATTTATCGTCTAAAAATAGTCGTTCATTGCGAAATCTTATTAAATTTGTACCTGCAACTATTTTTGCACTTTCGTGTCTTATTACAGAAAAAAACTTATTATGCGATTTCTCATACTACCACTTTTGCTTTTTACAGTCTTTGCAACTCAAGCTCAAACCACCGATTTAAGCCGTCAGACTCCCAATTTGCTTGAAAACTTGGGGCAACTCTCCAATTCGGATGGAACAGCTGCCAACCAGGTGTTGTATTACATGAATACACCCAAGCTCGATTTTTTTGTAACTACCAAAGGAATCACTTATGTTTTCAAAAACGGTATCACAGGCAAACTCCCCGAAGGTCAGCTACAAAAGCCTGGCGATCCAGATCCAGTAACCGAAGTGCAATGGAATAGGGTGGATGTTTCTCCGCAAGGAGGTTCAATCAATAAAAAGGAGATTGATGTTATTTACTCCAAAACAGCAGGAGGAGTGAGTATTTATAATCAGTTCACTCCAAATGGAATAACATTGAATCCAATCGAATCAATTACCATAAAAAATGTTTACCCCGGAATCGATTGGCAATTTGTGGTTACCAACGACAATTTGAAGTACAATTTCATTTTGCACCAAGGTGCAGACATGTCGGCAATAAAACTTCTTTTTGAAGGTCAAGAAAACATCGCGCTCGAAAACAACAAACTGATTGTTTCAACCAAGCTCGGAAGTCTGGTTGAGAACGAAATTGAATCGTTTCTCTCAACAGGAAAGACTGTTGATGTAAAACCCATATTAGAAAACAACACTCTCTCCTACTCTATTGCTGAAATGCCCAAATTGGCCGAAAACGAAACACTAATTATTGACCCACCTTTGGTTTGGGCAACGTATTATGGTGGTTCTACTAACGATTTAGCCCTTGTAATGGAAAGAGATGCTAATGGTTTTATTTTTGTTCTTATTCAAACTACATCTTCCGATTTTCCAGTATTGGATCCAAATGTAAGTACTTTGAATTACTATGATGGGATATACAATGCATTGTCCGATATTGGGATTGTTAAATTTACCGAGAATGGAGTACTTTCATGGTCAACCTACTTCGGAGGAAGTGGAAATGACTCTCCAACTAACTTGTTCTACAATGGTACATCACTATTGATAGTTGGATCAACAACCTCAACCGATTTTCCTCTTGAAAACTACGCAGGAGGCTATAATGACATTACTTTAAGCGGTACCCAAGATGGTTTCATTGTGGGCTTTATCCCTACATCTTATGGAGAGACCTTAATCTGGTCAACATATTTTGGTGGCTCTGACAACGACGAAATCACGGATTGCACCATAAAAGGGACTCGATTGATTGTTGCAGGACACACCTATTCAACCGATTTAACCACGCAAGCTAATGGCTCAAGCTATTATGACAATAGTCGTAACGATTGGGATATTTTCGCAAGTGAATTTACTATAACTACCTCTCAACTTACATGGAGTACATATTATGGGGGTTCTGGTATAGAAAAATATCCGTATATCGATATTGATTCTACCAATCGTTTGCTAATCACATTCAACACAACATCATCAGACATCACACCCAACAATACCCTTTTAGGCAGCTATGCACAGTCATTCGCAGGGGGAATCGATTTAGGTCTTGCCATGTTCAACAGCACTCGGCAATTGATTTGGGCAACCTACTATGGAGACACTAGCGACGAATGGGCAAACGATGTTATTTGCGATGCCTCCAACAATTGGTATTTTGTTGGAAACAGCTCTTCAACGAATTTTCCAGTTGCCAATAATATTGGAGCTGGTTTTTATCAAAACACAAAAGGAGCTCTCACGGATGCATTCATTTTAAAGTTTAATCCGAATGCTCAATTGTTATACTCAAGCTATTATGGTGGAAACAACCACGATGCTTTTCTGGGTCTAACAATTGATTCACGCAGAAACTTTTATGCAGTTGGATATAGTCAATCGAGCAATACGCTCACATTGAACCCAAATGATGGCTCATTTTTCGACAACACTATAAATGGTGGAGCAGACGAATTTCTCGTTGAGTTAGATTCATCATTCAATCTAAAATGGGCAACATATTTAGGTGGAACAGTCAATGAAAGATTACAGGATATTCGTGTTTCGCCATCCGACCATGTTTTTGCTGTTGGTTGGACGAATTCAAGTCCCCATCCATTACAGGATCTGAACCCGGGTGTCTCCTATTACGATAATTCAAAGGGTGGAACTCAAGATGCACTAATTCTAAAATTTATTCCATGCCCCGAAGATTTCGACACCATCCATTTCGCCGATTCGGTTTGCTACGGCGATCAAACGCTGCTTTATGCAACTGGCTCCGATACTTACACTTGGAATCTTGGTTCTACAAACGATTCCATTACAGCTACCATAGTTTCCGACACTACTTTTAGCGTGATTGCAACCTACCTAACTTGCATCGAACGCGACACGGTTCACATTGTAGCAAAACCACTACCAGTTATCAACATCACAGGCGACAGTGTGGTTTGCTTCAACGATACCGTTCATCTTTTTGCGTCGGGCGGCGTCGATTATCAGTGGGAGAATGGACTCACCGGCGATACTATCTCGTATGTTCCTACAATCAACGACACAATTTCGCTTACAGTTATAAATTCCTATAGTTGTACTGCCACCGATAGTGTTGAAATAACTGTTCATCCGCTGCCAATACCAACAATTACGGGCGATACAACAGTATGTATGAACGATACTTTACAACTCGAAGCCGATGGGGGCGCAGGTTTCCTTTGGTCGAATAATACCGCCGATTCCACAATCGCAATTAGCCAAAACACATCTGGATTTTTCGATTATTTTGTTGTTGCAACCGACACTAACTCGTGTAGCGACACTGCGTTTCAAACCATTGAAGTATTTCCACTTCCGGTTTTCTTTTTAGGAAACGACACAACACTTTGTCAGGGCAATACACTTTTACTGCAGGTTGGATTTATCAATGCAAATTTTCTTTGGAGTACCAGCGATACTACTGCAAATATTACAGTAAACACTCCAAACGATTACTCGCTTTTGGTAACAGATTCCAACAGTTGTCTTTATGTCGATACAATTAATGTAGCTGTAATACCTTATGCCGATGCTACCATCGACAGTATTGCTTACGTTTGCGAAAACAATCCGTCGTTTCCATTCACTGCCGCCGAAACAGGTGGAGTCTGGAGTGGAACTGGAATCACCAATAATAGTGTTGGAACTTATGATCCAGCAGTTGCAGGTGTTGGTTTCTTCAGTGTTTATTACACAATTGGTGGTTTTTGTGGCAATACCGACAGCACCATTATCGAAATTGCAGAAGTACCTTCGTTTTCCTTCGTTACAACCAACGAAACTTGTGCTGGTGCAAACGATGGAACGCTAATTATTTCAGCTTCAGGCGGAGCTACACCTTACACATTCATACTCGACACCATTCTCATAAGCGACACAGCAACCAATTTGGCTCCTCACGCCTACAACCTTTTTGTTCTCGATACCAGAGGTTGCGTCGAAACGGATAGTGTGTTTATTATTGCCGAAGATTTTCCATGTGGCGAAATGAATTTCTATATTCCCAACATTTTCAGTCCCAATGGCGATGGTTCAAACGACGTTCTGTATATCAGAAGCAATTTTATCGACAACATGAAATTCTTGATTTACGACCGTTTTGGCGAAAAGGTGTTCGAGAGTACCAACCCCGACAATGGATGGGATGGAAAATACAATGGGCAACCAGTTGCTCCAGGTGTATATCATTATTTTATCAGCGTGAATCTGATTGACGGAACCAATGATGAGCGAAAAGGAAATGTTACCATTGTAAGATAGCACCTTTTTTGAATTGACTTCATAGGCAAGACCGCTCATTGTCTCTGCAATTTTATGTATTTTTGCATCGATGAAATCTACACAAGACACAAACGACGGTTTAATGCTTCCGTTGATGGAGCAGTTTGCGAGTTTGCAGGGCGAAGGAACAAATACTGGGCTAGCTGCATGGTTTATTCGTTTGGGAGGTTGCGATGTTGGTTGTAGTTTCTGCGATGTAAAAGAATCGTGGGACCCCAATCTTCATCCGCTTGTTTCAACCGACGAAATTGTTGAAGCTGCCGTTCAATCGAATGCCGGCTCGGTTGTTATTACTGGAGGAGAACCCTTAAAATGGAATCTCGACTACCTTACTTCGCAACTTAAAATAAATGGAATCTCCATTTTTGTTGAAACATCGGGAAGCGAAGCTCCTTCGGGAACATTCGACTGGATTTGTTTCAGCCCAAAAAAAGGACAAGCCATTCACGATTTTTGGTTTTCGGCAGCTGGTGAGCTCAAGGTAATTATCGAAAACGAAACCGACATTGAATTTGCCGAACAAATGGCAAAAAAAGTAAACAATCGATGTATTTTGTTGCTTCAACCCGAATGGAGCTTGCGCGACAAAATTTTACCCGTGATAATTCGTTATATTTCAATGAATCCAAAGTGGCGACTTTCGGTTCAGACCCACAAATACATCAAAATACCCTAAGTCCATGAAACAACTCTTCGTTTTCGTATTATTGCTAACCATAGTTACAGGATGTATGGCTCAGACCAAGCTATCAACCAACAACAAAAAAGCCATCAAAGAGTATTACAAAGGCATGGATGCAATTGAGATTTACGAATATGCCACTGCAGAGGAAGCGTTTTTGAAAGCAATTTCGTACGATCAAAAATTTGTTGAGCCCTATATCATGTTGGGAACCTGTTTTACCGAGCAACGCAACTACGAAAAAGCAATGGAGTATTACGAAAAATCGATTGAAGTTGACGAAGATTTTTTCCCAAACACCATGCTTACCTTGGCTAGAATGCAAGTAAAATTTGGGTTATACGAAAAAGCGGCAATCAACTACGAAAAATTCCTACATCATAGCGACATTTCAATAGTGAATCGAGTGCAAGCCGAACAAGGTCGCGAACAATGCCGGTTTGCAATAAGCCAAATAAACAACCCACACAATTTCGACCCCAAACCGTTAGGGTCAGGCGTTAACACAGAATATTCGGAATACATGCCGGTGCTCACAGCCGACGAAAATGTGATTATTTTCACCCGACTCATTCCTGCAACTTCGGCCGAAAGTGAAGCTTCGGTACACGAAGACTTCTTCACCAGTAGATTTGTTGATGGCGAATGGACCAAAGCAGTACCACTTAGCAAACACATAAATACTCCGCAAAACGAAGGAGCGCACACCATTTCGCCCGACGGGAAGTTGCTTTACTTCACAGCTTGCCAGCGAAACACGAGTAAAGGAAGTTGCGATATTTATTTATCGAAATGGCGCAAAGGCGATTGGGATTATCCTGTCAATCTCGATGGCATCAACTCAAAAAGCTGGGACAGTCAACCAAGTTTAACCCCCGATGGTAAAACAATGTATTTTTCGTCGGGTAGAGGAAGCAACAGCTACGATCTGTATTGCTCTACGCTAATGGAAAATGGAATCTGGTCGGAGCCCAAACGTCTTCCCAACAACGTCAACACAACTGGAGTTGAACAAACACCATTCATTCATCCCGATGGCAGAACGCTGTATTTCACCTCGAACGGTCATTTAGGGATGGGCGGACAAGATATTTTTTACTGTCGAAAAATCAACGATTCAACTTGGTCCGATCCAATCAACATTGGATTTCCAATCAACACTTATCGCGACGAAGCTTGCTTATTTGTATCGGCATCGGGCGAAAAAGCCTATTTCGCATCGGGAGGCATGGAAATCGATAAAATGCAACTCAACAATCTCGATATTTATAGCTTCGAACTTTACCAAGAAGCTCGTCCCGATGCAGTAACGTATATGAAAGGTATTGTTGTTGACCAACTCACTAAAAATCCTCTTTCTGCCACATTTGAGTTAATCGACCTAAGCAATGGAGTTGTTGTTGCTTCGTCGGCATCGGACGAAACGGGGAGTTTTCTACTTTGCATTCCCTCGGGTCGCGACTATGGATTGAATGTTTCGCACGAAGGATATTTATTCTATTCTGAAAATTTCAATCTGAGCGGTGTTCATTCCAAAACAGATCCATTTATGAAAAATGTAGAGCTGCAACCTATTGGAAAAGACGCCATTGTGGTTTTAAACAATATCTTTTTCGACACCGACAAATTCGATCTGAAGTCGGAATCATTTATTGAACTCGACAAGCTTGTTGTAATGCTTCAGAAAAACAATGCAATGAAAATCGAAATCAGGGGACATACCGACAACACTGGGAGTAAGGAACACAACAAGCAACTGTCGGAAAACAGAGCAAAATCGGTTTACAATCACCTAATTTCAAAGGGAATAGCTGCCAACAGACTCACCTACAAAGGTTTTGGCGACAGCCTTCCAATCGAAACCAACGACACACCCGAAGGTCGCTCCAAAAACCGCCGAACCGAATTCAGGGTGATTAGCAATTAATAGAATTATGACCAACATCGAAATACTCAACAGCTGGAACAATGAGCTTAAACGTGCAACTCCCGAAGAAGTTGTAGCTTTTGCATTCGAGCATTTGGAGCAACCTATAACCATGGCTACAAGTTTGAGCGTCGAAGACCAATGGCTAACACATTTGATTTGCAAAACCGGCAAAACATGCCATTTTTTCACGCTCGACACCGGACGTCTTCCGCAAGAAACATACGATACCATCGAAGCAACCGAAAAAAAGTATGGAATAAAAATCAACATCATGTTTCCCGACGCTACAGCGGTGGAACAAATGGTTAATCAACACGGTATTAATTTATTTTACGAAAACATTGAATTTCGCAAATTGTGTTGCAGCATTCGAAAAACAGAGCCACTCACACGTGCTCTCGAAGGCAAAAAAGCATGGTTCACGGGTCTTCGTCGCGAACAATCAATTACTCGAATCAATTTGCCTTTTTTCGACCTCGATGTGCATACAGGCTTAATCAAAGTGAATCCACTTGCCGACATGCTCGAACACGAAGTGTGGGAAAATATTGAGCTTCACCAAGTACCTTTCAATCCATTACAAAAACAAGGATTTCGAAGCCTTGGTTGTTTGCCCTGCACACGAGCAGTAAGCAACGATGAAGATTTCCGCGCAGGCCGTTGGTGGTGGGAACAACCCGAAAACAAAGAATGCGGACTTCACAAGAAATAGCAATATGAATATAGGTCTCATTCTGACTGTTTTTGTAGTATATACGCTACTGCTATTTTTCATCACTTGGCTCACCAGCCGCAAAGCCAATAACGAATCCTATTTTATCGGCAACCGACGTTCGCTTTGGTATGTGGTTGCGTATGGAATGATTGGCGCATCGTTGTCGGGAGTAACTTTTATGTCGGTTCCTGGCTGGGTTGGAACAACTGGATTCTCGTATTTCATGGTTGTTTTGGGCTACTTTTTGGGCTATTTGGTTATTTCGTTTGTTCTATTACCGCTCTATTACAAGTTGAATCTAACATCAATTTACACTTATCTCGAGCAACGGTTTGGATTTGCCTCGTACAAAACAGGTTCACTCCTCTTTATTGTTTCGCGTTCGCTTGGAGCATCGCTTCGCATGTTTTTAGTTGTAAACGTGTTGCAAATATTCCTTTTCGACAGTTTGGGAGTTCCATTTGCGGCCACGGCTTGTATTTTCATTCTGTTGGTACTGCTCTACACATTTCAGGGCGGTATTAAAACCATTGTTTGGACCGACACATTACAAACAACTTTCATGCTTGGTGCATTGATATTCACCATCATTTCCATTGCCTCAAAAATGAATTTGAGCGTTTTGGGGTTGTTCGAAAGAATTACAGACAGCACCTATAGCAATGTGATTGTAACCGATTTCACATCGCGCACGCATTGGTTGAAACAACTTCTAAGCGGAGCATTTATCACCATCACCATGACAGGTCTCGATCAGGAAATGATGCAAAAAAACCTAAGTTGCAAAAATCTGCGCGATGCCAAAAAAAACATGCTCACTTTTAGTGCAGTGCTCATTTTTGTCAATCTACTATTTCTATTTCTTGGAGCAAGTTTGTTTTTGTATGCCGATGCCTTATCTATTCCCATTCCCGCATTATCCGACGATTTGTTTGCAACCATCAGTTTGAATTATCTCCCCCCAATAGCTGGAATAGTATTTCTGGTTGGTCTCATATCGGCAGCTTACCCCAGTGCCGACGGTGCTATCACATCGCTCACCACATCATTCTCAATCGATATTCTCAATATCAACAGCGAAAGCCTCACCGACAAACAACGAAAAATCAAGCGCTTGATAGTGCATTTTTCTTTTGCAATGCTCTTGTTGGGGCTTATTGTCATGTTCAGCTACATCAACGACAAGAGTATTATTGACAAGTTGTTTACCATTGCTGGCTACACCTACGGTCCCTTGCTCGGGTTGTATTCGTTTGGATTGTTCACACGTTTAAAAATTCGCGACAAATGGGTTCTCTTTCCTGTAATAGTTGCACCGGTGCTATCTTATTTGCTCAGTATTTACAGCGAACAAATACTATTCGGCTATAAAGTCGGATTTGAATTGCTGATTATTAATGGATTTCTAACTTTTGTGGGGCTGCTTATTATTTCGAGGCAAAATTCTTCAGCGGTAGAATAGTTTTTCAATAAGATTCAGTAGTTATTATTGCTTTAGCAACAAAAAAGCTACCTCCCAAACGGAAGATAGCTTTTGGGGAAAATAATTTCTAATTAGAAAGCAAATCCGAAGGTCAAACCCGTACGAATTCCAAAACCATCAAATGCGCCAGTTGAAAATTCATAATTATCAGCGTCAGAATCACTGCTAACTTTAGCTGAACCAGCATTGTAAACTGGTCCAAGAAACACATCAATGGTGAAATGCTCGCCAAGTAACCATTGGTGACCAGCTATAACACCAACTCCAAAAGTTTGCAGTGTTCCTTTAGCAGTACCAATACCAGACTCATTTTGAGGAGTAGCAGGATCATCATCAATGTCAAAATCTTCCTTAATAGTGTAGTTCTGATAACGCAAAAAAGGAGCTACATACCAACCACTCAAAGCCTCATCAAAATAAATGCGAAATTCAGGAGTAATTCCAAATCCGGTAAAGGAAGTTTTGTAATCACCCGAGCCAATATTGTAGCCAAGATAAAAGAATCCAAGTTGAGCAGTGTGCATATCGTCAATAGCACGCTCGTAGGAAACATTGTAAGTTCCGATTGCGAGGCTGAAAATGTTCAACTTCACAGCGTTCGATTGCGCCATTGTTTGATTGGCAAATGCAAGCATGAATGCTGCAACAACAATTAAGTACAGTTTTTTCATAGGGTTGTTTTTAAATTAACGGCACCAAATTACAACAATTTTGCCAAAAACAGCAAAAAAATATTTTTTCTCGTGAATATTTTTTTCAATAATTTGATTCTCATTACTTAACGTTTTGTACTTTTGCAGACTATTTGCTAATTAAGATAGTAAAAAAATATTTTCCAGATGAACAACAAGGAACTTTCGCAGCGAATCAACGAATTGGCTTCCCAATACCGCAATTACACAGCCGATAACCTCTCGAAGCTGGTAAAAATCAAATCGCTAAGTAGCGAAGAAAAGAATGTACAAGAAGAAGTGATGCGTCAAATGCACGAAGCTGGCTTCGACGAAGTAAAAATGGACGGACTTGGAAATGTGCTGGGACGCATCGGAAATGGTAAAAAAGTATTGGCCATCGACGGGCATATCGACACAGTTGACGTTGGAAATCTCGAAAACTGGAACAGCGACCCATTTTCGGGGCTCATTGCCGATGGTTTTGTGCACGGGCGCGGAACAGTTGACCAAAAAGGTGGAATTGCATCTGCAATCACTGCTGGTCGAATTTTGAAAGAAATTGGCTTGCAAAACGATGTTACCATTTGGGTGGTATCGAGTGTAATGGAAGAAGATTGCGATGGACTTTGCTGGAAATACATTATTGAAGAATGTGGTTTTCGTCCCGATTTTGCTATCAGTACCGAGCCAACCAATTTGAATGTGTATCGCGGACATCGCGGCAGGATGGAAATTCACGTTTCGTTTCGCGGCCTTTCGGCACACGGTTCGGCTCCCGAACGTGGCAAAAATGCTGTTTATATGGCATCGCGTGCAGCTCTCGAAATTGAAAAACTTCACGAAAAATTGAAATACGACGAATTTCTTGGAAAAGGAAGTGTTACCATAAGCGAATTTATCAGTGGCAGTCCGTCGTTGTGTGCTGTTGCCGATTTTGCACGTTTTCATCTCGACCGTCGCCTCACTTGGGGCGAAACAAAAGATAGCGCAGTTGCCGAAGTAAAAGAAGCGGTCAACAATCCCGACTCGAAAGTAGAAGTGCTTTGGTACGACGGATTGGCTTTCACTGGGCTGAAATATGGAATGGAAAAATACTATCCAACGTGGAAAATGCCCGAAGACCATCCTGCAGTTCAAACTGGCGTGAATGCATTCAACGATTTATTTGGCAAAGCACCACTGGTTGACAAATGGACATTTT
>DYON01000337.1 GCA_020720525.1 Acetofilamentum sp. | reverse complement strand
CAAATTCATTGCTCTTCAAACAAATATTTTCAAAAAATCTATATCTTTGCATTAAGCTGTTCCTCTCATCGCTCTTTGTTTTAATAAAGGGAGGAAAGTCCGGACACCACAGAGCACCATGCTTTCTAACGGAAAGGACTCGCCTTAGGGCGGGGACAGAAAGTGCAACAGAAATGATACCGCCTAGAACTTGTTTTTGGGTAAGGGTGAAATTGTGAGGTAAGAGCTCACGGCCGATGGAGGCGACTTCGCGGAAGGCAAACCTCATGGGGTGCAAGGTCACATATACCGGCTTAGGGTTGCTCGCCCGTGCCGGGGGGTAGGCTGCTACAGGTTTATGGCAACATAAATCGCAGATAAATGATGAGAGTTGACTTCGGTCAATCACAGAATCCGGCTTATGGGACAGCTTATTTTTTAAAATAATAACTATGAAAAGTGCATTAGTTCTCTCGTTGATTGTGTTTTTTGCTTTTTGCGGTTTCGCTCAGAATCCGTACAACGAACTTTCTTGGCCTTGGTTGAAGCAAGCCGACATGCAAAAAATGAATGTTAAGTCGATTCTTCTTGCCACCATGGATTCCGACAACAAAACAATTGTGAGGCAAATAAAATTGTCGTTCGATAAATCTGGGCTTCTTGTTTCTGAAGAAAGTCAAGTTGGATTTAGATACACAACTACATTTCAGTATTCCGAAGTAGGCGCTTTGCTGCAGACAATCCACTCCGACAATGTTGCATCCGACACCATTCGGTATCAAATTTTTCCAGAAAAGAAACTGGTAATTCAACAATCGGTCAAAAAATCGGGACCCGATGCGTTTGCGGTGAAAGAGATTGCATATTCCTACAACCAAGTAGGGCAGTTGCTCAAAATTTCCGAAAGTTCAGCAGTTATTACCACTGTTGCATCGCCTGGCAAAAATATTTTGAATACCGATGAAGAATCGAATGTATCTATTGATGGTAAAAAAACGACAATCAAAAATCCATCAGCTACTCAAACATTCACATTCGATTCGGAAGGAAAGCTTTTATGGTCCGAAAATTACAATAATATATACGAAATCAGCGAAACCTACACATACAATTACGATCAAAATGGACGAGTTGTACTGATAATGTGGGATCAGAACGGAGCATCTTCAAAAACCTTTGTAACCTATGAATTTTATCAATAAAACTTCATTTTTGTTGCTTATGGCATTCTCATTGTTTGTTGCAATGCCTGGTAATTTACTGGCTCAGGATTCCTTGCCAAAGAAAACACGCATTTATGTGTTCGAGATTTTCGACGAAATTGCAGCTCCAACGTGGCGCATAACTCAAAAAGCACTCCAAGAAGCGCGCGAAATGGATGCCGATATCGTTATTCTTCATCTCAACACTTATGGTGGTGCAGTTGATGCAGCCGACAGCATCAGAACTGCTATTCTCAACTTTCCAAAACCTGTGTGGGTGTTTGTCGATAACAATGCGGCCTCGGCTGGGGCGCTCATATCTATTGCTTGCGATAGTATTTATATGCGAAAAGGAGCCAATATCGGTGCCGCAACGGTTGTGAATCAGAATGCCGAAGCTATGCCCGACAAATATCAAAGCTATATGCGCTCGATGATGCGCAGCACGGCCGAAGCTCAAGGTCGCGACCCCATGATTGCACAATGCATGGTCGATCCCGACATGTATGTTGAAGGAATCAGCGATTCGGGCAAGGTTCTTACTTTCACCACATCCGAAGCTATCGAAAACGGTTTTTGCGAAGGTCAAGCCGAATCGATTGAAGAAGTAATTGCGTTGAATGGCATAACAGATTTTGAAATAATCAAATTGGAACTTTCTACTCTTGATCGTATTATCAATTTTCTAATTAATCCATTTGTTAGTGGATTGTTGGTTATGCTTATCATCGGAGGTATTTATTTCGAGCTCCAAACACCAGGCATTGGTTTTCCGCTTGCTGCTGCAGTGGTTGCGGCATTGTTGTTTTTCGCTCCCCATTACATAGAAGGATTAACAGAGCATTGGGAAATTCTTGTGTTTTTAGCTGGTATTGTACTTCTGGTTCTTGAAATATTTGTGATTCCAGGATTTGGGGTTGCCGGTATTACGGGAATTATTTTAATCATTACAGGTCTAACACTGGCTGTTGTTGCAAATTCCGGCTTATCGATGCCAGATAGCGATTATGGTCCGCTTGCCAAATCGTTTGCATTCGTTTCCTTTTCGATGCTTCTTGCTTTGGTTTTATCGTTTTACATCAGTAGCAAACTTTCACGGGTTTCAATTTTTGGACAGAGCATGGCTTTACAAGACGAATTCAATTCGTCGGATGGATATATTGCCTCCGAACAAACCTATCATGACCTTATTGGAAAGACGGGAATTGCATACACAGTGCTGCGCCCAGCAGGAAAGATTGTTGTCGACGATGAGCAATACGATGCTACCGCCCAAATGGGATTCATCGATAAAAACGAACAGGTAAAAGTTGTTGGTTACGAAAACATGCAGCTCATTGTTCGAAAAGTATAATTGTTTACTTTGTAAACTAAGTAACACTCAAAACAACAGGTGTTTGTGTATAAAATGTTAACCACCGAAAACCTGCTTTTGTGTAATTTCATTTATCAATTATATAGAGCCTGTTTTACATAAATCGGAACTTACTTGCAACTTTTCAGGTTTTACAGGCGATAGCTCAGAAAAAACTGCTTTTTGTAGCAACAGAAAT
>DYON01000027.1 GCA_020720525.1 Acetofilamentum sp. | reverse complement strand
TAATTACATCGAAAAACAATCACCAATTGCAAGCAATTAATGATTGTTCACAAATATCTTACATCGATGCAGGGATTAGAATTTCATTAGTGGTGCAAATGACGCTTCGGCGTCGTGTAGCACTTTTGATGTAATCAGCGATGGTATTGTTCAAGTTGGAAAATTCGTTAATTCGTGGTAAAACAGCTGCAATTGAACCCAGCAACCTCAATGACATAATTGAGGAGAATCAGAAAAGATTTATAATTTTTGTACCTTCGCATCATGTTTCAGTATCTTGTATTTAGGTTTTTCCAAACAATAATCCAGCTCATGCCATTTGGCATCATGTATGGATTTTCCAACTTCAATGCTCTGATATTGAGACATATAGTGCGTTATAGGCGTAAAGTGGTGATTAAAAATTTACACCATGCATTTCCCGAAAAAGACAAAAAAACACTTCGCAAGTACGAACGCAAATTCTACAGCTATTTCACCGACATGCTACTCGAAGCTGGCAAAGGCTATCGGATGTCGCGAAAAAAACTCGATAAGCGATATCGGTTTATTAACCCTGAATTGCTCGATAATTATTACAACGAAGGTAAAAGCGTGATTCTACTCATGGCTCATATCAACAATTGGGAATGGATAACAGGAACAATGGGCGAACGCTTCAAACAAAAAATGTTTGCTCTTTACAAACCAATGAGCAATAAGCGCATCGATACATTTATTCGCCAATCGCGCGAACATCGCAATTTTCATGTTGTGCCAATCAAATCGACTGGTCTCATGTTTCGCAATATGAATTCGGGACCATGCGCATTTGTTATGGCCTCCGACCAGTCGCCCATTGCATTAGACAAAGCGCATTGGGTAACATTTTTGCATCAAACAACAGGATTTTTGCACGGACCAGAAACTTACGCGAAAAAATTTGGTACTTCGCTGGTTTTCATGAAAGTGGTTATGCGCAAGCGTGGATATTACGACATCACTTTCCAAACCGTGTGCGACGAGCCTAAATTGTCGCCCGAAGGTCATATCACAGCTCGCTATGCACAATTGCTCGAAGAATTAATCAAAGAACAACCAACGCGCTGGCTTTGGTCGCACAAACGATGGAAGAAAAACAAACCCGAAGATAAAGAACTGATAAAGCAGATTTAATATGAAAAAAATTGCCATTGCATTTTTTGTTTTTGCGACATTTATTGCCACAAGCAAAGCACAGGAAACAACTTACCAAGGTGTTGTTGAAAGATTTTTTAGCATCTACAGCGACAAAGGACCCGAAAAAGCCATCGACTATATTTTCTCAACCAATCCGTTTCTCGATCCTTCGTCGGACCAAGTAACAGCTATAAAGCTAAAACTCGCTACAGCAGTTGCTGTAATTGGCGATTATTCGGGCTACGATCCAATTATCGTTAAAGAATTTGGAACTAGCATGGCTATAGCAACCTACATGGTAAAATACAAACGTCAACCGTTGTTTTTCACCTTTGTACTTTACAAACCCGACAAATTCTGGCAAATACAGACATTGCGTTTCGACGATAAAATTGAATCGTTCGAAATGTCGGACTTCGAAAACAAAGCTGCGAAATAGGAACTGCAACTGACAAGAATGCTTATTGCACTCATTTGCCGATGATTACAAAAAGCCATCCTTCGATACAACCGCCAGTAGGCGGCCACTGCTAATGACATGAATGCTTATTTCTCTCATTTGCTGTGTGTTACAAAAAGCCAAAAGCCGCCCTTCGATACAAAAAAATCAACGCAAATTTTCTTCTTGGAGCGTTGATTTTTTCACTCAGGGTGACTTTTGGGGTTTGTCATTTGTTTTTAGGTTGCAAAGGCGCGCCTTTGTTGGTGGTCTCAGGATGACTTTTATTTTTTTGTCTTTATTTTCAGGGTACAAACATGTTTTGCTGGTAGTCTTATGATGACGATGCAGGATGACTGTCCAGTCTATCCTTTCAGTCAAGCCGAACTGAATTACCAAACCAAATGCGTGTTTTTTATCATGCTGTGTTCAATTCTGGTGCTAAGCAAAGCAGGCGGCATGATGCATCTCAAGCATTTTCAGCAAGCACTACGAAATTATTCGACAGTTATAAGTTTTCGGTAATCGCTGTTTCCCTGCGAGATGTGAAGCACATAGATACCTTGAGCTGGATTGGGGATATTGATTTTCCACGAAATGTCTCC
Organism: Acetofilamentum sp.; assembly: GCA_020720525.1. Taxonomy (GTDB): domain Bacteria; phylum Bacteroidota; class Bacteroidia; order Bacteroidales; family DTU049; genus GWF2-43-63. The sequence goes on along the minus strand of DYON01000027.1, from coordinate 14,177 downwards.
CATTTGCCCTGATAAACTACCCGAAGCAACAATTTTTCCTTCAACATCAATACATTTCCATACAATGCCGTTGTTGTTGCGACTTTGCATTTCAACATTGAATTGTCCGTTGTTCGGATTGGGATAAGCATTCAATGTCAATACGGGCTTTTCAGCAATTCCAATATTCACATTGTTGCTTGGCGAATACAATGGGCTTTCCCAAATTCCTCGACCATAAGTGGCAGCAACAATTTTCTGTGCACTGTAGTTTATTTCGAGCTCGTTCACCACTACCGAGGGCATGCCATCGTTGAACAAAATCCACGGGTTCGCTGTAAGCAAAAGAGAATCGTTGGTGTAAAAAACGCCAACATCGCTTCCAGCGTACAAACCATTGATGGTGTCGCCACTTGCATTTGTTCCAGCTTGATGCACAATGCAATTGAAAGGTACATTGGGTAGGTTAAGAGAAATATTGTCCCAAGTCAAGCCAGCATCAGTAGTTCGATATACTTTTTTCCCTATCTTGAAACCACTGAAAGTAACATATACCGTTTCTGGATGGAAATAGTCGGTAGAAATATAGGTAAGATAGACCTCATTCATTGGCAAGTTGCTTTTGATTGAAGTCCAAGTTTGTCCAGCATCGGGGCTTTTGAAAATATTATCGGGTCGCGAAGCATAAATATAGGCCGGATCGGTTGGATTAATCACAAGAGAAGTGAACGATTTATTGTTGCTGATGTTGCTCAACTTTGTCCAGCTTACACCATTGTCGATACTTTTCCATATATTGTAGAATCCAGTAAAAATCTCATTCGAATACCAAGGATGCATAATATAAGGAGTAACCCAGTCGCCAGCTTCGCCAGTATTGGTAATGGGAGCTTCGAGCGAAGAAATATAAGTGATTCCGCCATCGTCGGAACGGCTTAAAGCCCCACTGTAGTTGGTTGCATACATCACATCGGAGTTGCTATAATCGATCATGGCTTCCATGCCATCGCCGCCGAACGTTTGAATCCATGTACCATTTTTCAAAAGGAATGTACCGTTGTCTTGTGTGCCCCCAATAACCATTCCTGGATCGGAAGGGCAAAGTCCAAGTCGGTAATATTCATTCACATGAAGACCATGCGAAATATCGACCCATTGAGTTTCGAGATTGTAACAACCTGGTATAATAGCCATACTCACAAAATCGATACAAGACCATACGTTGTCGAGATTTCCAATAAAAAGCGAATCGGCCACATACAATCCCCCATCGGTTCCTTGATAGAATTTGCCATTTAGCGGATTGAACGCCGACACATGTTGATCGGCATGAATACTTTTTCCGAAATATTTCATCCAAAAACTAACCACATTCCAAGTAGAGGAGTCGCCACCTAAACCACCATTGGTTGAAGCCCACATATTGACTCCGCCCGAATAAATAATTTCGGGATGCTGCGGATTAACAATCAAAGTGAGATCGTAATTACCTTGTCCGGCATCGTCGGTTGAAAAGCCAGGCAAAGTGACCCCAAAATAACCTCCGTCGGCCCAACCAAGCATATTGGGAACTTTGTCGGTTCCGGTGTAAGAGGCAACTTTGTTCCAACTATTTCCCCCATCGAGCGAACGATAGAAAGAATGGAAACCACCATTGGTGCGACAGCAAGTAGCATACACAATATTTGTATCGGAAGGCGCAACGGCAACTTCGGTACGAATCACCTCTGAAGTAGGCGGAATTCCAGTAGCCAATTCGGTCCATGTTTCGCCAAAATCGACCGATTTGTAAACGGCAGCTCTCGATGTAGCCAAGCCAGTAACGTACATGCGCGAAGCGAAAACAACATTTAGATTTTCGGGATTGGATTCAATATCGGTGAAATGACCATTAAGTGTTTGATACCATGTAGCCCCATAATCTTTCGATTTCCACATACCTGGCGAGCCACCAGTAATTAAAAAGCCAGCCGAATCGGGGTGAACAAGCACTTTCCGCAAAATAGAAGCTTCTCCAGCCGAAGCATCAAAAACCAAACCTGTTGTATCCCACGAAACACCACCATCGTACGATTTCATAACACCCATACCATATTCGTATGCAGCGCCAGGGCTCACCAAACTCATAATCATATATTCAATATCGCCTGTAGCGAGGTACATGGTATCGGGGTGTTTGACATCGATAGCAATATCGCTTACACGCAAAATAGGCAAATCGTCGGTAAGCGAAATCCAATTTGTTCCATTGTCGGTCGATTTCCACACACCACCATTCGAGGCACCAATATACAAAGTATTGGTATCGGTTGGATGAAAGGCAATGCAGTTGATGCGCCCCATCCCAGTGATATTGGCAGTATCGGAACAAATGGGAACCATATTGGGGCTTAATGAAGTCCAGTTTGCATTGCCCTTCGAAGCGCGAAATTGTGTTTTGACCAGTTTGTATTCTCTCCAAATTTCTCGTCCGTTAGGAATATTTCCATTGGGATACACACGCTGACTAAAAAACCATTGCCAACGCTTAAATTGTTTCCAGCCTTTGGTGCTATCGAGCGGATGAGTTTCGGCCCAGCTGTTGAAAGCAATATCGAATTGCTCCATTTGCGACAGCTGCGAATTTTCGCTCAAACGAGCATTTGCAATCCATTCTTGTGCAGAAAGATTGATTGAAAAAACAAATATGCTTAAAAAAAGAAAGTTTTTCATAATTGATGAATTGTGGTTGCTAAAATACAAAATCTGACTGAAATTCAACAAATTATTCGACCAATCGAACAAAATGTTCAGATTACATCAAAAAAAGCATGAATCTGCAAATAGATCCATGCTTAAATGTACAAATCAGTTTCAATTTATTTGTTTTTCTGATTTGTGGGTGCTGTTACAATCATTTTCTCATAAATCACATAGTCGAACATTCCATCTGTGGTATTCATGGCTTTTATTACAATTCTACCCTTCTCTTTTTTTGCAATATAAAGTTCCATATAACCTTCAACAGGTGTAAGAGAAACGATTACCGACTGAGTATTTTCGTTTTGGTCAAAAACAATTATTGCTTGACCATCAACCAATTCGGCAGTTCCACAAATTCCCAATCGAGTTTTTTCAAGATTAGAACTTTGGGTTTGCGAATAACCAATAGCTACCACAAACAACACGAGCATTAAGCTGAAAAATATTTTTTTCATACAAAAGTGTTTTTAGTTTTTAAGAAGAAATATTTCAAACACACCTTCGCCAGCTTCGGTTGAATTACCTCCAATAGTTACTGTTCCACCCGAACCAGCAGTGCGAACTGCGCGAATATCGAAAGTGTAGTTTCCATCGGCAGGAATTGTATATCGAGCAATTGAAGAATAGTTTTGCCAAGCAATCCAAGCTACATCGTAGTCGAGACTAAACCTCACATAACCACCAATAGTAATCATGGCTCCATTAACAAACATTGCCACATCAACATTACAATAATTAGTTGTTGACATTAAAGCATTTCCAGAGCAAAAAAGCAGTAGTCGGTCTCCAGCTTTCAAGCTATTAATTGTAATTGATTCACCAGGAATAATAGCCCAACTAGTTGTAACAGTTAAAGAGCTGGAACTTTCGACACTGTAAATCTGGTCGGGCATTACAGCTCCCACCCATGTTGGTGGTACACCAGCGCCATTCGAGCTTAAAACTTTTCCAGCTACACCAGGATCGTTGTTCGGCATAATAGCTCCAGAAAAACGAATATTTCCAGTAACATCCAATTTTTCGCTTGGGGCTGCATTCGCAACACCCAAATTACCGGCACTTGTGAGTCGAAGTCCCTCTACATTATTGGTTTTGAACACAAGACTTTGTGCATCGGTTGTTCCTACAAAATTGGTTCCGGCAGTAGTGCCCGCATTACCAGTAAGTGCCCATCCCGAAGTTGGTATGGTTCCCGACAATAAACGTGTCCATGCAGAGCCACTCCAGTAATAAAAGCCAGGAGTTACATCGCTTACAGTTGCTGTGTTATAAACAAGCAAACTGGTTGCAGCACTTACAATGGTTGTTGCATCGGTGGTTCCAGTTAAAGCAACTCTAGGGATTAATAAACCTTTGCTGGTTGAACGAATTTCAAACATCGACGACGCATCGGGAGTAATAGAGACATTCGAAATGCCAACCTGAGCTTCAACTGCGGTAAATGCCATCACGAAAAACAATGCAAACACAGATTTTATGCTTTTCCTGCAAGAAAAGCCCAACTGTTTACTGTTTTGTTTCAGATTTTTCATATTTGGTTGATTATTTCTTCTGATTAAAAAAGGCTTTTGTTGTTGTTTGGATTGCGAATGATATAGCGAAGAGCTATCTCAAAGCCGCCGTTTCCATTGGTTGCATCGGTCAAATTCGACACGTTCACATCGTAGCTTACACCAAGCCCTATATCGTTAAATTCAAAAAGAGTTTGAATAATGGCAGCATCGCCAGCTCTAAAATAGCCACCAAAAGTGAGGTATGCTTTTTTGATAAACCCTGTGTATTTCGACTCTTCGCGAAGGGTGTATCGAGCGCTAAGTCCAGGCACAATTTCTTTCTGATTTCCTTGCATAGCAAAATAGAAACTAGGCACCAGCGACATATTCGATTCGCCAATTTGAATAAAGGACCTCAAATGACCTATCATTTTCATGTCGAGACGATCGTCGGCCGTAGCAGTAAACTGATAATGTGGTTGAGTTACATGCTGCACTGCAACGCCAGCATTCAACCGAAAACCTTTATTCGAATTGAAGCCTTCGGTGCTGTTGGTCAACTCATAATTAAGTCCAAACCCAAAATCGGAATAGCCAAACTGATACAAATCGAAAATCTCGTTGCTAGGCATTGCCGCATCGTATCCACTTATTCCATCGTATTGGTTTACCCACATCATTCCGTTTTCGTTGAGCGATTTCTGCGAAAAGCCGCCCTAAATTCCGGCTCCAAGTATTTGAAATTCGTTCAAATGCAATTGGTATGCAACATTTAAAATTCCCCCAGTTGTCTGAAAATGCATATCGCCAGCTACATCGTTGAAGAAAACAACTCCTAATGCAAGAAAACCACTGGATGTATTTCCTTTATTAAACGAAATATCGTAGCTCAAATCGTAAGTGTTGTAGGCAACACCAATGTTTTTCCATTGGTTTTTGTAGTTAAGTCCCACGCGATGATTTCCATCGAATACACCCGTAAGCGCAGGATTCACAAGCAAAGGAGTTTCGGTATATTGCGAAAAGTGCATATCTTGAGCCTTGCTCGAAAACGCAAATGCTACAATTGCTGCTAATATCAGAGTTGTCTTTTTCATAGTTTTCCTCCTTTATCTTACAATTGTTAAGTAACCATTATACACTTTGGCTTCGGTTTCGTTTTCAAAAACGATGCTTATCACATAAGGATACACTCCCTGCTCAACTGGTTTGCCTTTAAATTCGCCATTCCAACCTTCGCTGCGATCGAATGTTTCAAAAACTTTCTCGCCCCAACGATCAAAGATTCTAATGGTAATTGACGAAATACCTTTCCCTTGAACAATATATATATCGTTGTTGCCATCGGCATTGGGCGAAAAGATATTTGGGATGTAAACATGAGGAATATAGCACGAATCGGTACTAGCATCAACAGTTACACTCATATTTCTGACACATCCGTTGAAATCGGAAACCATCACCGAATAAAGACCAGGACTGAGCATTCCGAGTGAATCGTCGGTATCGCTAGTATTCCACAATATATTATAAGGTATAGTTCCACCCGAAATACTAATATACGCAGAACCATCGTTGGCGCCGGCACAACTTTCGACTACTGAATAAATATCTACATCGGGAGTCTCATTCACATCGATGGTAATGGTATCGCTGTCGCCACAAGCACCTGCAATGATATAGATGATGTTGTGCGAACCCGGTCCAGCAACCGATGGATCGAATGTTCCATTGCTTGTATTGGTAATTCCAGAGCCAGACCAAACTCCTCCATTGTCAGCAGCAAGCAAAGTTTCCACAGCATTGTTGTCGCAAAACGGTCCAACAGGAACGATGGTAGCATCGGCCACCGGGATAAACGAAACCTGTATGCTATCTGTAGTTTGGCAACCATTTACTGGATTGGTTACAGTTACAATATATGTATTAGCGGTTGTTACAGAAATAGTTTGCGAAAATACACCTGTTGACCAATTGTATGCTGCTCCAGGATTTCCAGCATCGAGTCCTATTGTTTCGCCCGAGCAAAGTGATGTATCTGCACCCAAATCGACTATGAGCGAATGCTTTGTTAATGCAAATGGGCGGTCGCTGTTGAGAATAGTCTGCCCCAATGCAGTTGCTGTATATAGCGGAGCACCAACAGCTGTTGAAGAACCAACAATTTCGTACCATTGCGCCGAAGGCGAAGTAAGCCAATTGCCCATTGCATCCCAGCTACCATCGGCAGTATTGTCGTAATAAACAACCACATCGGCATTGTTAGAACCAACAGTATGATTAATCAAATGGTAGAACAATGAATTCACCTGACATACAACTGCTTCGTGGGTTGCAATATTAAATCCTTCGCTGGTGGGGTTTACGTTGGCCATGCGAACCTCGAATGTGTTGGCCGTTGCAGCTGCTGGAGTAAGCGAAACTGGTCGATAACGAACTGTACCCGACGATGAACCTACAGGAAACAAATAAGTAGCTACCGAATTGGTCTGCCAACTCAAAGCTCCGCCCAAAGTGCTGCTCACAAACCCACTTACCCGCTGAATGGCAGCAGTCAAAGGATTTGTAACAAACATGGTAAATGCTCCAGTTGCAAGTTCAATACTGTTTAAATTTAAAGTCCCGCCCACCGATTCGTTGATGGTTTGGCTTTTAATGCCCGAATTGCTGAGGTCTAAATTGTAAAACAAGGTGCTATTGGTTCCCGAAAGCTGCTGATTTGTTCCGTTGAACAAAACTGTTCCAGTGTAAGCATTGAAGGTTGCATTGTTGTACCAATTGCCTCCAAGCGTCATATTACCACGCGATTCTATGGTTCCGTTGTTTGTAACATCAGCAGTAGCATTCATGTCGGATGTTGCATTGGTGAAATCGACAGTTGCACCAGCATTGTTGACTACATTTCCCGAAACCGATACGGTTGTACCCGAAGAGACAGAAACAAATCCCTGATTTACCATATAACTTTGCGCAATTGATAGATTGGCAAACAAAATCAGAAAAATAAAAATTCCCCTCGAAAACACAACCCGTATTAAGAAAAGACAAAGATTCTTACTCATGTGATTAATTTTTAGAGAACAAAAATACATAAAAATCTACATAATACGTAATTTTACTTGTTCAATGTACAAATATTACAATATACGATGCTATTTTGCTGTTAAATATCATGAAAAATGAAAATAAAGCACTGCACAGCACCATAATTATCTAATTATCATATACTTAAAGCGGAATATATTCATTAATGAAGATAGAATAAATAGTATAATGTTTATAAATCAAAAGCATAAAATACTGAAATTAAAACGCTTAAAGCAAAATGGATTACCAGAACAACTTCATTATCAAGATATTGATCATCTATCTTTTTAGAATGCTCAAAGATTATTTTCAAAAACCAATTGTAAAACTCCTAAACCTTGTCCGAGCACCAGCGGAACTGCGGTTGAGAAAAAGAAATATAAATACGAAAATCCAGTGAAACCAATCTGCCAGCTATCGGAGAGCTTAACATGTCCTATAATTCAAAATGAACTCATTAATTAATAACGTATTAAGCACATAATTCGTATTCAAAGAAAAACAAGTTGTTAACCAAATGTAACCCTCCTTATTCATGAATCAGGTACTTATTTTTTTAATATAATGTAATTCAAATATTAAATTTGCAAATCGCTTTTTGATTTTTTGCAATTAACGATGTCCAAAATGAAATTCTATCATAAAATGCAATTGAAAAAACTCATATTGACCATTGCAATTTTTGCTTTTACAGGATATTATGCTTCGGCACAATGTCCAGTAAATGCTGATTTCAATTTCAACCGCCAATGCAACAATGGTTTGATTAGCTTCACCGATAGTAGTTACCTCACAGGCATCGGGCTTATTGTTGACTGGGAATGGGATTTTGGTGATGGTGCTCCTTTAAGCAATGTTCAAAATCCAACGCACAACTATGTGGTTGGAGCTACTTACAATGTTCAGCTGGTTGTAACCGATTCGTCGGGATGCACCGATACCATTGTGATTCCAGTTTTTGTGAATGCACTTCCGATAGCATCTTTCACTTTCGGTCCCAACAATGCTTGTTCGGGCAGCACAGTCAGCTTTACCAATACCAGCACAGGAACGGGTCTCACCTATTCATGGGATTTTGGCGACGGCAATACATCAACGTTACAGAATCCATCGCATGTTTATAGTGCTTTTGGATGTGGAACGCAGAACTTCAACGCAACCCTTACTATTACAGACGCTAATGGTTGTAGTTCTACTATAACACAAGTTGTTTCGGTGCTTCAACAACCCAATGTATTTTACTTCGAGCCCAATGGATTCATATTTTGCCATACCGACACTTCGAGTATTTCGGACACCGTGCATGTTTTTAATTTTTCGCCCGATGCGGCATGTATTGCCTCATACACAATCGATTGGGGCGACGGAAGTCCACTTTCTGCTTCTCCCCCAGCACTTTTCGACGGCACAACCCCATTAGATCATATTTATACCTCAATTGGATACTTCCACGTTATTATCACTGCTGTAGGAACAAATGGTTGCCAAACCATTTTCACCGAAACTGCAACTATAGAAAGCAATCCTGTTGCATCTTTGGTTGGACCACCAGTTGGAAGCAATGTTGGATGCGCACCTTTTAGTGTTTGTGTTGTAAACATGAGTCAAAATATTTCTCCTTCCACCTTAACTACATTGAATTGGGGCGATGGAATCACCGAGACTCTGCCTGCATCGAGCGTTGGCGACACTATTTGTCACAACTATACAGTTTCGGGCTGTATTGCAGGTACCATGACCAGCTACACAATAACACTCACTGCGCAAAATGCATGTGACTTTTCGCAGTCGAGCTGGTCGCCAGTGCGTATTTACGAACCACCCGAAGCTGATTTTTTTTTAGTTGACGATTCGGTTTGTGTTGGCGAAAACGCGGTTATAATCAATCAATCGGATCCCAATTACTGCGCTGCCAATTCTGCAACTTGGTACACATGGGATTTTGGCGATGGAACAACTTTTGGTCCAACTCTAGTTCCATCGGGCTCGAACCCACAGCAAACCATCAATCATATTTATGGCGACACAGGCGTGTATGTAATAACCCTAACAGCCAGCAACAGTTCCACAAACGGATGCGGCACCACGCAATTCCAAGCATTGGTTTGGGTGAGCCAAGCTTATGCGCAATTTTTGTTCGATACAGTTTGTATGGGCGACCCGACGCATTTTACCGATTCGAGTTGGGGAGTTGCATCCACCATTATTTCGTGGGAATGGCATTTTGGCGATGGGGGAACTAGCAATGCCCAAAATCCAAATCATACCTATCCCAATTGGGGCGATTTCAACGCGTGGCTGGCCGTTACGTCGAGTGCTGGCTGCACCGATACCACGTGGCATATTGTGCACGTTGATTCATTGCCTTATGTAGAATTTGTATTCGATACTGTTTGTTTTGGAGATCCAACACATTTCACCAATCAATCAATTGGACGCGGAAGTCCCATCTTTTCGTATTTGTGGAACTTTGGCGATGGAAATTCTTCTTCGGCACAGGATCCAATTCATACATATGGCGCACCAGGGAGCTACAATGTAACATTAATTGTTACCGACAATAATGGCTGTATAGATTCTATCACTCATACTGTACCTGTGAGCCCGCCTCCAATAGCTGATTTTATTGCCGACACAGCCTGCCTTGGCTCTGCAACGCAATTTACCGATCAGTCAGTAGCTCCGTTTGGAAACATTGTAAGCTGGGATTGGAACTTTGGCGACGGTTCGGGTACTTCGATTGTACAAAATCCAGCCTATATTTATGGCGACACAGGTACTTTTTGGGTAACACTAATTGTTGAAACTAATATTGGCTGCATCGATACTGTTGTGCTACCCATATATGTTGTACCCATTCCCGAAGCAGGATTTTTTGCCGACACCGTTTGTGCTGGTGGTCCAACACATTTTACCGACACATCCAACTCCTTTGGTTGGCCAATTGTATCGTGGCAATGGAATTTTGGCGACGGAGGAACATCGAATCTTCAAAATCCGGCCTACACATATCCTTTGCCAGGTCAATATATTGCAACTTTGGTAGTTTCGAATGCATTTGGTTGTAGCGATACCGTATCGGCAAACATAGTGGTCGATTCAATTCCTGAAGCTAATTTTGCTGTGGTTAACGCTTGTTTGGGCGATTCAGTTTGTTTTACTGACAATTCTATTGCTCATGGAAGTCCTATTGTGAGCTGGAATTGGGATTTTGGCGATACACAAACCGCTGTTGGTCCAAATCCTTGTCATTTGTACGCCAGCGATGGAGTATATAATGTATCGCTCGTTGTTACTTCAGCAAATGGCTGTGCCGATACCATTGTTATTCCGCTTACCATTTATCCACTGCCCGAAGCTGGCTTCACATTTCTTTCGGCATGTAATGGCGATCCAGTGATTTTCACCGACACCTCGCATGCCAATGGTGGCGTTATTGTTTCGTGGGATTGGAACTTTGGCGACGGTTCGGGTACTTCGATTGTACAAAATCCAGCATATATTTATGGCGACACAGGTACTTTTTGGGTAACACTAATTGTTGAAACTAATATTGGCTGCATCGATACTGTTGTGCTACCCATATATGTTGTACCCATTCCCGAAGCAGGATTTTTTGCCGACACCGTTTGTGCTGGTGGTCCAACACATTTTACCGACACATCCAACTCCTTTGGTTGGCCAATTGTATCGTGGCAATGGAATTTTGGCGACGGAGGAACATCGAATCTTCAAAATCCGGCCTACACATATCCTTTGCCAGGTCAATATATTGCAACTTTGGTAGTTTCGAATGCATTTGGTTGTAGCGATACCGTATCGGCAAACATAGTGGTCGATTCAATTCCTGAAGCTAATTTTGCTGTGGTTAACGCTTGTTTGGGCGATTCAGTTTGTTTTACTGACAATTCTATTGCTCATGGAAGTCCTATTGTGAGCTGGAATTGGGATTTTGGCGATACACAAACCGCTGTTGGTCCAAATCCTTGTCATTTGTACGCCAGCGATGGAGTATATAATGTATCGCTCGTTGTTACTTCAGCAAATGGCTGTGCCGATACCATTGTTATTCCGCTTACCATTTATCCACTGCCCGAAGCTGGCTTCACATTTCTTTCGGCATGTAATGGCGATCCAGTGATTTTCACCGACACCTCGCATGCCAATGGTGGCGTTATTGTTTCGTGGGATTGGAACTTTGGCGACGGTTCGGGTACTTCGATTGTACAAAATCCAGCATATATTTATGGCGACACAGGAACGTATTTTGTAACACTTATTGTTTTCAACAGCAACGGGTGTACCGACACTGTTGTGAATCCGATAAACTATCTTCCCCGCCCCACAGCAGAATTTCTCTACGACACAAGTTGCGCTGAGCAGCCCATTCATTTCACCGATATTTCTACTGGAAACGGCAGCACCATTACTTCGTGGGATTGGAATTTTGGCGATGGCAACAGCTCTTTGCTCCAGAATCCAATTCATCCCTACGCAAACTCTGGAACTTTTATTGTAACACTTATTGTCAATAACAGTTCGGGATGTGCCGACACCATTCAGCACAATGTAATAGCCGATTCGCTGCCCGAACCTCTTTTTAATGCTCCTCCAGTTTGCTTTGGCGATTCGAGCATTTTTACCGACTTAAGTATTGGTCATGGTTCGGTCATTATCAGTTGGCAATGGGATTTTGGTGATGGCAACTCGTCCACAAATCAAAATCCTGTCCATTTGTATAGTGTTCCAGGAGTGTATAGTGTTTCGCTTGTGGTTGGAAATACCAATGGCTGCACCGACACCCTGTTGCAAAATGTCACGGTTTACAGTTTACCTACGGCAGCTTTTTCCTATACAGGAACTTGCCTCAATAGAGATATTTTCTTTACCGACAACTCTGTTTCAGGCAGTGGAACTATCAACGCTTGGGATTGGAATTTTGGCGATGGCTTGGGCACTTCGATTGCACAGAATCCAATTTATCAATACAGCGTTGTTGACAGTTTCTTGGTAACATTAATTGTTGTTGACCAATATGGTTGCACCGATACCATTTCCGATAGTATCAGGATAAGTCCTTTGCCGGTATCGGGTTTTGTTGCCGATTCGGTATGCTTTGGTCTTTCAACACATTTCACCGATACATCTCAGAATTTTGGTTTTGCAATCAACTTTTGGGAATACAATTTTGGCGATGGAAATAGCTCCAACTTACAAAATCCTGATCATATTTATGGTTTGTCGGGGAATTTCAACGTGCAACTGGTTGTCGGAAACACAAGCAATTGCTTCGATACGGTTCAACAAATAGTTTTTGTGAAGCCAACACCAACAGCACAATTTGCCTTTACCAATGTCTGTTTGAACGATACCACAGTTTTTACCGACAACAGCGTTGCCAACTCGCCTTCGATGCTTAGCTGGGATTGGGATTTTGGCGACGGAAACAGCAGCAATGCGTCCGACACTTCTCATTTATATGGTGCTTCGGGCAACTATCCCGTTCAATTGATTGTTGTCAATTCTTGGAATTGCAGCGATACGGTTACTCAAAACGTTACGGTATATTCATTGCCTCAGGCAGGTTTTAGTGCAAGTGTAGCCTGTATCGGATTTGCCACTTCGTTTGTTGATACATCGAATGCTGGAAGCGGAATCATCAATGGTTGGGACTGGGATTTTGGTGAAATAGGCGGAACTTCTATTGCTCAAAATCCAACTTACACATACACTTCGGGTGGAACAACTTACACTGTTACGCTGGCAATTGTAGATCAATACGGATGTACCGACACTGCATCGACTACCATTTCGCTTCATCCTCAGCCAGCAGTCGATTTTTCGGCCACAACAGCTTGCTCGGGGTTGCCCAACAATTTCACCGATTTGTCGGTTCCAGCAGCTGGAGTTATGGCTACGTGGGATTGGGATTTTGGCGATGGAAGCGGCTCTTCTGCTGTTCAAAATCCGTCATATACCTATTCTGCTACAGGCGTTGTGCAAACATATACCGTTACTTTGATTGGTTCTGACAACAACGGTTGCCCCGACACCATAACTCATGTTGTAACCGTCAATCCGAATCCAATTGCCGATTTTGCTTCCGATACTGCCTGCGTTGGCGACTTAACCACATTTACCGATATTTCAACCCCCACTGCTGGAACTCTAAATAGTTGGGATTGGGATTTTGGTGATGGCTCGGGTACTTCTACAACGCAAAATCCGACATATACCTATCCATTATCGCCCAATGTTGAAATTTACAACAGCATTTTGATGATTGAAGATACAAACGGTTGTCGCGATACGATTACACACGCTATTCGAGTAAATCCATTGCCCGTGGTGTGGTTTGGTTCCAATACTGCCTGTACAGGCTCAAATACACTATTTACCGATAGCACATACAGCAATGGTGGCACACTAAGCACTTGGAACTGGGATTTTGGCGATGGAACAGGCAACTCGGTATCACAAAACCCAGCTTATACCTACGATACTGTTCTGAACCCGACGGTTTACAATGTCAATTTGATTGTTACAGATATCAACGGTTGCGTTCACGATACTTTGCTGACTATCACCGTAAATCCGCTTCCCATCGCTTTGTTCAATTCCAATTCGGCTTGTTCGGGCTATCCGAGCCAGTTTACCGATGCTTCTACCAGCACCGGCGGAAATGTTGTTGCTTGGGATTGGGATTTTGGCGATGGCTCGGGTACTTCGGTTGCACAGAATCCAGCATATTCGTACCCAACAACCTTGGCTATAACTACTTACAATGTTGTTTTGAGTGTTACTGATCAAAACGGTTGCATCGACACCATAACTCATGTTGTAACCGTCAATCCGAATCCAATTGCCGATTTTGCT
>DYON01000336.1 GCA_020720525.1 Acetofilamentum sp. | reverse complement strand
TGGAAGATTGCCCAAATCGCTAAGCGGAGCATAGGCTATCAAAAAGCGAGTAGCATCCTGCAATTCAGGATTTCTGATGGTATCGGCATTTTCGAACAATGCAGGAATCCGATTGCCCAACAAATCTTTTCGCTGCTTGTAGCATTCGGTAATATGATTGAATGCGGCTGTATCCGAAATGAGACGTTGAGCCAAAGCTGGCAAAACCAACATTCCCAACGCAAGAAAAACAATAATGCTGAAAATATTTCTCATAAAAATCACTCCACAACAATTTCGTCAATAAAAAGCCAGGTTTTGCTTCCTGCACCCGGATGCCAATCGGGGCAATTTCGCATGGCAGAAGCATATACCTTCACAAAAATAGCATCCTGAGGTTTAAATTCGACCACAAAATCTTTGGTCGTAATTTCAACATCGGTCTGAGGCACCGTGTTTTCAATTTCTCCAACTTTAATCCAATTTTGTTTGTCGGGCGAAACTAAAACTTCCAATTTAAGAGGAAAAAATATCCACGACAAGGTACTTTGCAAAAAGCCCACACTCACTCGGTGAATTTGGGTGCGGCTGCCCAAATTAATCACAGCTTCGAAATCGACGCCATTGTAGCCTTGCCACATTCCATCTCTGAAACTTGCCGTTCCACGCAAACCGTTGGTGAGATTGGTATCGGCACCAGCAACATAGTTTTTATGGTATGGATAGGTGATTCCATAGGGTTTACCCAAAGCAATATTTCGGCATACTTTGCGTGTGTAAACAGGCGAATCGCCCCCACCCGACCGCAGCACTTTCACTTTCAGCTCCGAAGCTCCATTCATTGCAAACGGAGCTTTATAGCTTATACTTGCGGTTGTTGGTTCACTTCCATCGAGGGTGTAATACAAAACAATATTTTGCTGACCAGGAGTCAACGTTACCACAAAATCGGTTTTGTCGGCATTTAATGCAATCGATATTTCAACTGGTTTGCGTTCGTAGCCATATTCAACACCCAATCCGTCGAGTCGCTGATAATGGGTTTGCATTCGTTTTTCGAATTCACCAAAATTGCGACCGACAGAGGCCGACCACAGTACTTCGGACAAAGCACAAATGCGCGGAAAAACTTTGCTGTCAACCAATTCTTGTGGTGCATACTCTGTCCACATATTGCACTCTCCACCCAAAATATGATGTTGCTTATCGGCATCGAGTCCAGCAGGAACAGGTTCGAACGAATATACTTTTTCAAAATTGGTAACAGACACATCGTAGTCGAAATAGCAATGGCTGGTGGGCGACACAATGGCATCGTGTCCACTTTCAGCTGCGTGAGTTGCACCTTCGAATCCGCGCCACGACTGCACCGTAGCCGATGGAGCCAAGCCACCTTCGAGAATTTCGTCCCACCCAATCAGGCTGCGACCATGCGCATTCAGGAATTTCTCAATTCGTTGAATAAAATAGCTTTGGAGTTCTTCGCCGTTGATTAATTTTTCCGCTTCCATGCGCGCTTGGCATTTCGGGCAATTTTCCCAGCGATATTTTGGAGCTTCGTCGCCACCAATATGAATGTATTTCGAAGGAAACAAATCCATCACTTCGGCAAGCACGTCTTCGAGAAATATAAAAGTGGAATCGTTGCCAGCGCAATAAATATCTTTGAAAACTCCCCAGCTTTTTTCGACCTGGAATGGACCACCAGTGCACGACAACCACGGATATGCCGCCAAAGCAGCCATACTATGACCAGGCATTTCAATTTCGGGAACAACTGTAATGTATCGGTCGGCTGCATAAGCCACAATTTCGCGAACATCGTCTTGCGTATAGAAGCCGCCATAAACAGATCCATCGTCTTCGGTACGCCACGCACCAATTTCGGTGAGCTTTGGATATTTTTTGATTTCAATTCGCCAGCCCTGATCTTCGGTGAGGTGCCAGTGCAAAACATTCATTTTGTGGTATGCCAACAAATCGATGTAGCGCTTCACAAAATCTTTATCCATGAAATGACGCCCACAGTCGAGATTCATTCCACGCCACGAAAATCGGGGTCGATCGAGCACAACACAAGCTTGCACTTCGATGTCGCTAATTTTCAGTTGTCCAAATTTTTCAATTGCCGCTGGCATCATTTGCCGAAGCGTTTGCAAAGCATAAAATATTCCAGCAGGATGAATTGCCGAAATTGAAATTCGTGCTGGGTTGATATCCATTCGATAACCTTCGTCGGCACACCACAAAGCTGTATCGGACAGCGATAACTCAATGTAGCGTTTTCCACTCAAGCGAACAGTATCGATGGGCATGGCATAGCCCGTTGCATTTTTCAACCATCCGGCAAAACGCGAAGCAATGCCGAATAGCTCACGATTTTGTCCAGCTAATAATCTTGTTGTTTCAGTAAATTTGAAGCTTGCATCGATATAAGCAACCATTTCGGGCTTAGGAACAACAGATATTGAAGGTTTTTGGCTTCGGGCAGGCTGAAGCGAAAAAATAAGTACAAATACAAAAATCAAGTTCTTCATGGTGGCTTTATACGCTTGCAAACTTACATAAAAATCGTGATTTTTAAGCAACCACAATAAAACGACAAGTTCCCAAACTGTAGTCATAGTAGAAATAAAACGGGCATTTGAACCCTATGTTAAATTTTCCATCAAGCAAGCATCATTATATATGTGTGGAAAATCTATTGTTTAAATTGGATGAAAGGACTTGTTTTGAAACATTTTCCCGTATGTTTTGAAA
>DYON01000026.1 GCA_020720525.1 Acetofilamentum sp. | reverse complement strand
TGTCCGGGGGCGATTCCGTGTTGCAATTCATCGGTGATGATGTGAAAACCTTGTATGGTTTTGCGAATGGTGGCTTTTGAAAACGTAGGCGTGTGGCGGATTTTTACGGTTACTTCTGCTTCTTCGTTTTCTTTTATTTCGAACGGAAAAAGAAAATGTGGACGATTGATATAAATGTCGCGACCATACACTTCGTCGGGTTCGTAGCCGCAGGCAATATACACGTTGTTGGTTTCGGCATCTTTTTTCACCACAAACCAAGGACCGCCCGCCAAACCAAGACCTTTGCGCTGGCCAACCGTAAAATACCAGTGACCATCGTGCTCGCCAAGTTTTTTGCCGGTAGCAAATTCGATAAAATCGCCTTTTTTCTTTCCGAGCAAATGTGCTACAAAATCTTTGTAATGACTGCGCCCAATGAAACAAATTCCCTGACTGTCCTTTCGGGTGGCATTGGGCAATTCGAGACTCGAAGCTATGTTGCGCACTTCCTGTTTTGTGAGCTCTCCAATGGGGAATTGCAAGCGCGAAATTTGCTTTTCGCTCAATTGAGCCAAAAAGTACGTTTGGTCTTTGTGCCGATCTTTGGCAGTATGCAGAAATCGACCGCTTGCTGTTTCTTGAATCCAGGCGTAATGCCCTGTTGCAAGTCGGTCGTAGTTGAACCCGACTTTTTCTTCGAAGGCGCCGAACTTGATTAGTTGGTTGCAAAGCAGGTCTGGATTGGGTGTTCTACCTGCAAGCAAAGTATCGGTGTGGTATTTCACCACCATATCCCAGTATTCCTGATGCAACGGCACCACATCGAGGGTAAGTCCATATTTTTTAGCCACCAGCTTGCAAAGGTCGATGTCTTCTTCCATTTTGCAGTCGTAGCCATCGAAATTTTGATCGGGACCAATGGCAATATAAAACAAATCGGGCTTTACACCTTGTTCCATAAGCACATACACAGCCACCGAGCTATCGACGCCGCCCGAAATAAGAAGTGCTGTATTTGTTTTGTTGGTCATGGCATTTTCTGGCTGCAAAGTTAGCGAATTGTGGCAACTTTACATTTTATAATGCCGATAGATTCAGTCAATTCCATTCTAATATTCGTTGCTGATACAGAATACAGCATACAAAGGCACAGATTTTATTCCGTTTTCAAAGCCAAAATTCTTTTCCGACAATCTAATACAGAGTGCAGGAGCAAATTTGCTTCTATAAACACTAAAACTTTTGGATCGAGTATTGATTCCTGATTTTACCTCAATTGGCACAACTTTGTCGCCAATTTGGATAAGAAAGTCAATTTCGGCGGTATTGCCCGACTCCCAGTAGTACAGGTTGTATCCGGCAGCCGATAATTGAGACGAGACATAATTTTCGGCAATTGAGCCAATAAACGGATGTTGAATATTCTCGCTAAAGAAAATATCGCGCAATGGCATTTCGGCCTTACGCGTGAGAAGGCCAGCATCATTCATATACAATTTGAATCCTGTCAAATCTTTATATGCGGACAAAGGCAGCTGTGCAGTCGATAGCCTATCGCATTTAATTACAAGTCCTGCAGCCTCAAGCCAGTCAATCGAAGTCCCAAACATTGCAGCATGACCGCCCCGTTGAACAACTTTATATTGAAATTTTTTATTGTCTTTTGCTAGCTGTGCTGGGATAGATTTGTAGGTGGCAATCAGCCTGCCAATTTCGCTCGAATCGTTTGCATATTTCGACATGTCAGCAATATAGCTATCAATTATTTGCTGCTGAATATGCGCAGTTTCGCCAAAATCGTTGTTTGTGGCAAAATTATAAACAACTTCGGGCATACCACCAACCACTAGGAAGTCGTGATATAATTGTAAAGCTTTTTTGTGGAGCGCGAACGACTGATTGGTTGAGTAACAAATTTTAATCTCCTCGGCAAGTCTTTCTTCGTTCAAAGCCCAAAGAAACTCTTCGAAGTCGAGCGAATGCAGTGTTGTTATATCAACTTGTCCAACCGGAAATGAGAACTCTTTACGATTTACAGTAACACCCAACAAGCTGCCAGCAGCAGCAATATAATATTCGGGGTTGTTTTCCCTGAAATATTTAAGCGAGCTTAATGCTTTTTCGCACGCTTGAATTTCGTCAAAAACAATTAGGGTTTCTTGAGCAATAATTGTTTCGTTAAAAAATAATTCTATATTGGAAATGATTTTTTCAGGATCAAGGCTATCGCTAAACAAATCTTGTAGCTGCTTTTCCAGTTCAAAATTCAAATATATTGTGCTTTGGAATTCTGTTTCTCCAAATTGCTTAAGAAGAAACGTTTTTCCAACTTGACGAGCCCCGAGCATCAGCAAAGGCTTTCGGTGATTGTTGGCTTTCCAGTTTTGTAAAAATGAATACTTCTTTCGCTTCATTTTTTTCTACAAAGATAACTTTTATCTATGGAAAAATTTGAAAAATCCAACTTTTCCCCACTTAAAAGTCTTATTTAGGTTTATCTTAACTTATTCGAGGTCGTTATTCATGAAGCCTTGCTTTTGCAAAACAGCCAGCAACGATTTCGAAAAAGCTACATTGTCTTTTTTGGTATATCGCTTCTGAGTGAACACCTGCGCCAGATTATCGACTTGACTATCGGATACAAATTTTTGGTATTCTTCTGAGCTCTCTTTTGCGGCATACAGTCTTTCAATTCGGGTTGCATCGAAATGGTTGTATTTGTCGTAGTGAACCACAGCGTCGAGTGGCAGGCGGTCGGTTAAACCTGGGGTTTCGTTGGGGTAGCCAATCGTGACCGTTGTGATAGGAACAACGCCCTTGGGCAGATTGAGCACCTCGATAATTTTTTCGGACATGTAGGTAGTGGTTCCCAGATAACAAGTTCCCAAGCCATAATGTTCGGCCGCAACAACACAGTTTTGCGCCACAAGTAATGCATCGATGGCTGCGGTCATAAACGAAAGAAAATTATCGTAGCCCGGACCTGCATTTCGCAATTCGCACCATTGGTTGAAGCGGTTGAAATCGGCACAAAAAGTAAGTACTACTGGAGCTTCGGCAATCATTTTCTGTCCGAAATGCAAGGGCAACAATTGATTTTTCACCTCTTGGTCGCGGGTAGCAATAATGCTGTAAACCTGCATATTGCCCGTTGTTGCAGCACGGATACCTGCTTCGAGAATAGAAGTGAGAATGTTTTCGGGAATGGAATCGGCTTTGTACTTGCGAATGCTACGGTGAGCCAGAATATTTTCGAGTGCGTTCATTTTTTAGGATTCAGTTTTCATTGTAGAGACGCAATTTATTGCGTCTTGTGAAGGAGAAGATATTGTAGAGGCGTTGAACAGCAACGACTTTCTTTAGTATTCAGTTTTCAGTGGTGAGGTGAATTTAGGCACAAAAAGTATTACTTCTGCTTTATGAGGAACATATAAACAGGGAAGTGGTCGCTGTAACCACCTTGGTAAGCCGATCCAACGTATGTTCGGAGGGGATAGCCAGCAAAATTTCCTTCTTTTTGTTTTAAAAAATTTCGGTTGAAAATGAGAGTTTGATAAAGTTTGAGGGTCGATTTGTCGTCGCCCAATAGACCGTTCGATACAATAATCTGATCGAACAGATGCCAGCTGTCGCGGTAGGCACCCGAACCGTTTCCGTCGGTTTTAAATATTTTGTACATTGGATTGAACAAGCCCATGGTGGAGGCAAGTTCTAATTTTCCGGCAGCTTTCAAATGCTTCATTAAACTTGCATCGGACGGATTGTCGTTGAGGTCGCCCATTACGAATACTTTTGCATTTGGAGAAACATTTGTAATGGAATCGACAATCGATCGTGTGAGGCGTGCTGCAGCTTCGCGAAGCGGCGCACTGCGTTTTTCGCCACCACGGCGCGAAGGCCAGTGATTTACGATGAAATGAACGGTGTCGCCGAGAATGATTCCACTTACCAAAAGCTGATCGCGGGTGAAAAAATTGTCGCGACCTTCAATTTTCAACGTATGCGACGAAGCGCTTATGAAAGTGAAAAATTCTTTTCTATAAATGAGACCAACATCAACACCACGCACATCGGGTCCTTCAATAAGAACAGGAGCGTATCCCGAAGCTTTAAGCTTAGGAGTGTTGCACAAATCGTTCAAAACACCAATGTTTTCAACTTCGCTAACTCCAACCACCACTGGGCCGCCTTTTACATATTCATCGCCGATCTGTGAGATTACATCGGACATGTGAATTAACTTTTCCTTGTATTTTTTTCCATCCCACAAGTTTGTACCACCTGGGAGAAAATCCATTTCATTTTTGATTGGATCGTCGAGGGTGTCGAATAAATTTTCGAGGTTGTAGAAAGCAACACAGGCAATATTGTACGATTTTTCTTGAGCATTCGACATAAAGAAAGCCAAAAACAAGAGCGAAGCAACAAAAAGTCTTTTCATAACAGTAGTTTGAAATGCAAATATCGGATTTATTTTGCAATTCAATATTCATAAAACAGTATCAAGTGTTAATTTCACAATTAATGTACAGTAAATTATTAATCAGCAAATACATTTTTGTTTACATTTGTCAGCTAATAAATTTTGTATGCGAATTCTAACTTATCTATTGTTTCTTTTGCTGCCGGCTTTTTTGGTGGCGCAAGAAGGTACACTGAAAGGGACCGTGAAGGATGCTGTTACGCTACAGGGACTATCGGACATTACAGTGAAGATTAATAATCAGGTTGTTACAACCAACGAGGCGGGGGCTTTTACAGTTGTTTTGCCTTATGGCAACTATACGTTGTCAGTTGAGGCCGATTTGTTTGAGACTTTTACGCAAAATGTAAATGTCGATACTACAGTTGTATTTGCCGATGTGCATCTTTCGCGCAAAACAGGTTCCGACAACGGTGGAATTGGCGAAATTCAACTCAACGATAATGAACTCGATCAAGGATCGACTGGTCAAGGTGTAAACAGTTTGTTGCATTCTGGAACAGATGTGTTTTCGAATCTAGCTTCGTTTAGTTGGGGATCTATGCGCTTCCGCACAAGAGGTTATGAATCATATACGGGTTCAACCTATTTGAATGGCTTCCCTATGAACGATTTGGAAACAGGCTTTCAATCGTATTCCGATTATGGTGGATTGAACAGAATGGTTCGTTATCGTGAATCGTACGATGGTTTAACCCCAGGACCTTTTTCGTTTGGTGGTGTTGGAGGAACTTCCAATATTCAGGGAACAGCTTCTCAAATTCGTAAGCAGCATCAGGTTAGTTATGCCTATTCCAATCGCTCTTACAACAACCGCATTATGTATTCGTTTGCAACGGGAATGCAAAATAATGGCTGGGCATTTGCCTTCTCGGCATCTAAACGCTGGGCGCTCGAAGGTGTTGTTCCTGGTACTTGGTACGATGCTTATGCTGGCTTTGGGTCTGTTGAACGGAAAATTAACGACAAGCATTTGCTTGGACTCACTGTTTTTGCATCGCCATACCGCAGAGCAATGCAGGCTGCTTCTACTCAAGAAGCTTACGATTTGGCCGACGACAATTACTACAACCCCAATTGGGGATATCAGAATGGCGAAGTACGCAATGCAAGAGTGCGCAATACTTTTCAGCCTTATGCGGTTTTGAACCACACTTTTACTCTCAACGAGAAAACAAAAATCTATTCTACAGCTGGTTTTACCAAAGGTCGTTTCGGAACAACTCGTCTCAATTGGTATTCGGCCCCCGATCCTCGTCCCGATTATTACCGTTATTTGCCTAGCTATCAGTCCGATCCAACTATTGTTGCTTTATCAACCGATTATTGGACCAACAACATTTCGGCTCGGCAGATCAACTGGGACAAGATATACAATGTTAATTATTTGGCCGATTTAGAAGGAAAGCAATCGAACTACATTATTGAAGAAGCTCGAAAAGACGAAACTCGCTTCGCTCTCAATTCGTGGTTCGTTAGCAATACCAACGAAAAACTGCAATTGAGTGGTGGTGTTGAAGCCAATTTTCAAACCACTCACTATTTTAAAGTGCTTACCGATTTGCTGGGTGGCTCGTATTGGATGGATATCGACCAGTTTGCCGAGCGCGATTTTCCAGGCGATAATACCAGCCTACAAAATAATCTCGACAACCCCGATAGAGCTATTCATGTTGGCGACCAATTTGGATACAATTACAACCTCCATACTAACAATGTTAAAATTTACGGATTAAGTAAATTCTTCACTCCCAAAGCCGATTTCTATGTGGCTGGAAGTGTTGGTGGAACTCAAATGTATCGCGATGGTTTGTATCGCAATGGTCGTTATCCAGAGAATTCTTTTGGAAAATCGGAAGTGAAAAACTTTTTAACCTACGGAATTAAAGCAGGCGTTACCTATAAGTATTCGGGACACCATTATTTTACAATTAATACTGCCCTGATGACCAATGCTCCAATGACATCGAATTCGTTCTTGTCGCCCAATATTAGCAATCGCTTTGTTCCAAATCTCGAAACAAGCATGGTGTTTTCGGGCGATATCACCTACACCTACAAAGGCGAACGTGTTTCGGGTCGAGTTACAGCTTACCAAACCAATTTCTTCAACGAAACCGATTTGCTTAATTTCTACCACGATGAGTATCAAACCTATGTTTATATGAATCTAACGGGTGTGAATAAAGTTCATCAGGGTGTTGAAGTTGGTGTTGATGTGAAAGCTACCAAAACCATTAGCTTGATTGCTGGAGCAAATATTGGAAACTATCGCTATATTTCGAGACCAACCGCTCACATATCGTTCGATAACCTTTCGAAACCCGATACTACCGAGCTTATTTATTGCAAATATTTCTATGTTCCAGGAACTCCTCAGATTACTGCAACTGGTGGTCTTAAATACAACCATCCAAAGTATTGGTTCTTCAATGTGAACGTGAATTATTTCGATAAAATTTATCTCGACTTTTATCCAGAGCGCAGAACTCAACTTGCTATCGAAAATCTTGGCCCTGGCGATCCGCTGATTGAAGAAATTACCAAGCAGCAGAAACTCGATCCTGGTTTCACCATCGATGCTTCTCTTGGAAAATCGTGGAGAATTAAAGGAAAAACCTTAGCCATTAATATCATGGTGAACAATGTTCTAAACAACACAAGTCTTATCACTGGTGGCTACGAGCAATCGCGTTTCGATTTCACTGGCAAAGACATTTCGAAATTTCCACCTAAGTATTATTATGCTTATGGAAGAAATTATTTGGCAATGGTTACTTTCAATTTCTAACACTCAACAAGCAAAAAAATGAAACAATATATGAAAAAACTGATGTTTCTTACGGCTTTTGTAGCTGTAATTTTATCTTCGTGCGTAAACGAAGATTTCGACCAACCCGATGTTGTTATTCCAACAGTCGATTTCACAAGCAATACAACTATTGCACAACTAAAAGCTTCGTATCAAGGCACACTCGATAGTATTGCCGAAGATACCATTATTCAAGGTATTGTTGTTGCCAACGATGAAAGCGGCAATTTTTACAAAACCATTGTTATTCAAGATGCTACAGGTGGTATTGAGCTTAAAATCGATCGATACGACATGTACACCCAATTCAAAGTTGGTCAGCGTATATTTATAAAATGCCGCGGTCTTTATCTTGGCGATTATGGCGAATTGGTGCAACTTGGCTACATTTATGGTGGCGATATAGGTCGTATTCCCGATATTTTGGTTGACGACCACATTTTCCGCGATAGTCTTCCAGGTGTTGCTCCTACACCCATCAATCTTACTATTCCTACGCTTACTCCCGATTATTTGAGTATGCTAATTCAGATCGACAATGTGCATTTTTTAGAGCCAGGCTTAGCTTTTTCGGAAACAACTGGCACAACAAATCGTACAATTGTTGATGAAAATGGTAATCAACTTTTGCTTCGCACAAGCAATTATGCCAGTTTTGCAGCCGATATTATTCCCGAAGGCGTTGGTAGTATTCGTGGAATTCTGAGTATTTTCAACGGAGATTATCAGTTCTACATTCGCGACCTCAACGATATTGTAAACTGGGACGACCCCAATGCCAATAGTGTTATTTATCAGGCATTTAGCACCGATCCTACCATCTCAAGTGGATGGTTGACATACAGCGCTGCAGGAAGTAAAAATTGGGCTTTTAATGGCGATCCTTACTTCGATATGGCTATTACTGCCAGTGGTTCAGATGCACCATGCGATGATTATTTGATTACACCTGCCATCAGTTTGAGTGGAGTATCTAATCCGATTCTTACATTCAAGTCTTGGACTAACTATACCGATGCTGGTATTACTCAGCCAATCGAAGTAATGATTTCAACCAATTATTCTGGAAGTGGTGATCCTTCAGTGGCAACTTGGACCAATCTCACCGCAGTTTGGTCGCCAAATGGTAGTGCTACTTATACAGCAAGTGGCGATATTAATTTGAGCTCATATATCAATCAAACTGTTCGCATTGCATTCCGCTACAGAAGTTCAGGAACTACATCTGGAAACTACTCCGCTTGGAAAATTGATGAGTTTAAAGTTACGAAATAGCGTTTTTTAACAGCTTATTTGTGTCATGCCAGCAACGTGCTGGCATGACATTTTTTTAATCTTCGAAATAATATTCTTATCCTATGACAACCGTATCATTCAATCGTACAAAAATTATTGCAACCATTGGTCCAGCATGTTCTTCTTCGGCTCAGTTGAAAGAATTGGCCGAAGCTGGGATGGATGTTTGCCGTTTAAATTTTTCGCATGGCGAGTATCAACAAGTGGCTGCCATTGTTGAAAGTGTAATCCAACTCAATAGAGAAGATGGATTTTCGATCTCGTTGATGGCCGACTTGCAAGGACCAAAATTGCGGGTGGGTTTGATGTCTGGCGAAGGTGCTATGCTGAATGAAGGTGCGAAGGTTCTGATAACCAACGAAGAAGTTGAAGGAAATTCGGATCGTTTTACCCTACGCTATCCATTGCTTTCGGAAGATTTAAAGCCGGGCGAGCGAATTTTGCTCGACGATGGCAAAATGGAGGTCGAAATTTTTGCTATTTTGAACGAGAAAGAGGTTGAAGCCTCAGTAATTCGCGGAGGTGTGCTGAAATCGAAGAAAGGATTCAACTTGCCTGGTAGCAACGTGAGTTTGCCCGCTATTACCGAAAAAGATTTGGCCGATTTACAGTTTGCTCTTTCGCTCGATGTCGATTGGGTGGCTTTGTCGTTTGTGCGGCGTGCGTCGGATGTGCAGCAGCTTAAAGATATTATTGCTGCATCGGGCAAATCGGCTCGTGTGATTGCTAAAATAGAAAAACCCGAGGCTGTTTCCAATATCGATAGCATCATTGGGATAGCCGATGCAATAATGATTGCCCGTGGCGACCTCGGAATTGAAATACCTTTGCAGGAAGTTCCTATTTTGCAGAAAAATATCATTCAAAAATGCATTGCCGCTGCAAAACCTGTTATTGTTGCCACACAAATGATGGAAAGCATGATGGAAAACTCTATGCCAAGTAGAGCCGAAGTTACCGATGTTGCCAATGCTGTAATTGATGGTGCCGATGCTGTGATGCTGAGCGGCGAAACCAGTGTTGGTAAATTTCCTGTGCTTACCGTTGCTACTATGAACAAAATTATCACCGATGTTGAACGCGACTCTCGACCTTATGTGCGCGGAAGTCAACCGAAATGCTGCGGACCCACATTTGTTTCGGACGAAATATGCTACTCTGCAACTCGCATGAGCGCTCACATGAATGCAAAAGGTATTGTTGTGATGACCCAATCGGGTTCTTCGGCTTTGAGGGTTTCGTCGTATCGACCCAAAAGCCCTGTATTTGTCTTTAGCGAAAATCTGAAATTGCTTCGAACGCTCAATTTGGCGTGGGGTATTTGCGGTTTTCATTACGATAATTACAAAAGTACCGATCAAAGTATCACCGATACAATTGAAATTTTGAAGAATAAAGGAATTGTTGTAGTTGGCGATGTGCTAATTCACACTGCTAGTATGCCTATCGGGAAACGCGAACGCGCAAATGCTCTTAAGGTGAGTGTAGTCGATTAGTCAACAGTACATTGAAATTTTCAATGATCTTGCGAAACAAACGTTTCGCCCGATTCTACAACCCGAATAGCTTTTTCAATTTCGAGAATCCCAACGGTTTTTAATGCAACACCTTTTAATCCACATCGAAGTGCTTTTTCACAATTCATCAGCCGAATGCAATCTGTTAGGGCAATCATCCTCATTTTGGGATACTTGTTCACAATTTCTTCTACTCGAATACAGGTAGATGCATCTTCTTTCGAGAAATTGAGAAGGGCTATTTCGTCATCGATGTCCGATATGTTGCAGTTGATTAATTCTTCTATGCTTTGAAAGCAAAGTACTTCTTCGGCGAAGCCAGTTGTTAGAAATATCGTTTTTATTCCTTCTAAAATGATTTTCTCATTGTCAACAACAATTATTCTTTTTCTTTTTGGAATTTCTGTTTTCATATTCCCTCCTTTTTTTAATTTCTGCAATAAATAAGCCCGACTGATATTTTGACGATATATAGCTATTAATCAACGGAATAATACTCTATTGTGGTTTATCACTTTTGTGTATCTGTCCCGCATTAGGAAAAATGGTCTCTGTTGAGAACATCAACGGCTACATATTGAGCTTGGTTGTTTCGGCAACAATTACTATTTTCGCAAAAAAAATTATGAGAGAATACAAAATATTTCATGGTAAAACACTCGGAATACTTTCCGGTGGTGGCGATACTCCTGCTATTAACTCAAGTATTGAAAATATTAGAAATAGAGCTCAATTGCTTGGTTATAAGGTTTATGGTGTTCGGCATGGTTGGAAAGGTTTGCTGGGCGATGGTGATGTGATTGACCTTACCAATCAACCTTATGATGGTATTTATGGTGGAACAGCGCTGCGTTCGAGTCGAACCAATCCATTTCCTTCAAAAAAGAACCCCGAAAATCGTGTTCCGCAGATTCTCAAAAATCTGGAACGCTACAAAATAGATGTATTGGTATCAATTGGTGGCGACGATACCAATGGTGCTGCTAAAAAATTGTACGAAACCGAAGGAATTCCTGTTATCGGTTTTCCAAAAACTATCGACAACGATTTGCGCACACGCACAATTCACGAATATGGCAATCTGAAAATCGAGGGTGTATTGTGTCCAGGTTATCCAAGTGCGCTTAAAGGTGTGATGGAGCTTACGCAGCGAATTAAAACTACCGCCGAATCGCATTCGCGTATTATGGTGCTCGAAGTGATGGGCCGCGATGCAGGTTGGTTGGTTGGTGGTGCTGCCTACGGACAGGCCGATATGATTCTCATTCCCGAACATCCGATGGATAAAAACCGCAAAGACTTTTTTCTTGAGCAGGTGAAAGAGAATTTTATGCGCAGCTCCAAAAAATCGCTTATTATTGCTGTATCAGAAGGTGTGAAATGGTACAACGACGAAACAGGAAGAACCGATGTGGTTTATGCTTCTACCGAAGTTGACGAATACGGGCATCCTCGATTGGGTGGAATTAGCGGAGTGATTGCAAGCGAAATTTCGCATAAGTTGGGAATTGAAGCTCGGGCTCAAAACATTGGTTACTTTGCTCGTTCGGGCGAATGCCGCCTTTATGATCGTAAACTTACTGCAACTTTGGCCGATAAGGTGGTCGATTTGCTTCTTCGTGAAGATTATGGCAAAATGCCTGTGATTAAAAAAATGGTACGATATCCCGAACTTGAGGAATTCAATACTGGTTGTATCGACATGGGAGCAGTTGGCAATCAGCCTCTTCCAGATATTTATTACGACGTTGACGAGATGCGATTCACCGATGCTTATTTCGATTTTATGTATCATATTCTTGGCGATCGTACTTTCTTCGATTTTAAGTACGATTTTCCGGTCGTTATCCCTTAATTAAATGAAATACTTTTTATTTTTTCTGTTGTTTCCTGTTTTTTTGCAGGCGCAACAACCACAAGTATGCTCCGATAGTCTGATGAGTCTCGTTCGGGTACTCGCTTCCGATAGTTTGGCTGGTAGATTACCAGGTACTGAAGGCTACAACAAGGCTCTTAATTATTCAATGGCGTTTTTAAAAAAGCATGGAATAAAATCGGCTGGCGAAAACTTTTGTCCACAGCAGTTTCCGATTGATATAAATGTGATCGATTCGGCACAATTTCTTATTGAAACTGGTCGCGACATGATGCAACTTGTAGCTGGTGTCGACTTTTCGGTGAGGGGTTATTCGGGCAGTGGCAATGTTGAAGCAGATGTTGTGTTTTGCGGATATGGAACTGCTTCCGACTATCAAGGTGTTGATGTGAAGGGAAAAATTGTTTTGGTTTTTAAATCGAATCCACCATACAATAAAGATTTGCCCGCATTTACCATTCGCCGACATGCCGATATGGCATGGAGTCATGGTGCTAAAGCTATTGTGTTTGTGACGCTTCCCAATCAGACCAATCCTCAAAAGCCCATTGGCAGCGTGATGCATGGCGAAGGACCCATGCACGAAGATATGCCACAAGTTCAAATTTCGGTTGAAAAAGCAGATTATTTGCTTTCAAACTCTGGATTCACATTGAGCCAATTGCAATCGCTTATCGATTCAACCAAGATGGCTCATAGCATTGCGGTTAACAAACGTGCAAATGTGATGGTGCAAGCATCTTATTCAGCCGAGGGATTTTCGCATAATGTTGTTGGAATTCTCGAAGGAAGCGATCCAGTGCTAAAAAATGAATATATTCTTATTGGAGCTCATCTCGACCATGTTGGAACTATTGGTCATAATGTAATTTACCATGGTGCCAACGACAATGCTTCGGGTAGTGCCGCAGTGATGGAACTTGCTCGTGCTTTTTCGTTGCAAAGAGCAAAGATGAAGCGTTCAATCATATTTGTCCTTTTTGGCAGCGAGGAAAAAGGATTGGTTGGATCGGGATTTTTGGCCCAAAATTTACCTGTTCCAAAAGAGCAGATTGTTGCTGCGTTCAACATGGATTGTATTGGCTATGGCGATAGCTTGATGGTTGGCAATGGCAAAAGCTGCCCCAATCTATGGGCTTTGGCCGACAGCACTTCGATAGAATTGGGTAACCGCATTTCGCCTCGCACATGGGCTGGCGGCGGTGCCGATCTCACACCTTTATTCGAACAAGGAATACCTGGTTTGTATTTTGTAACAACCAATTCGTATGCGCATTTGCATTTACCAACCGATACTCCCGAAACCATCAATATAGCTCTTTATACCGATATGGTGAAGTTGGTTGCTGCAATCACCAATAAACTTGTGATTGAAATAAAATAAAAAAGCCCCCATTTCAGGAGGCTTTTCGGAATTATTTATTTCTTTTTTGCGTCGAACGTATTTTTAAGTCCACTGTAACTGATAAGTTCAAATTTTACAGTTCCAATAAGAATAGAACTTTTTGCGTAAATCGGGATTCGGTTTTTGTCGTTCGACATATAAATGGTGAGAGGATATGCTTCGCCAAAAACACTTCCAACAATTACTTTGGGCTTTAAAACATGGCAATTGATAGTTCCAATGCCAATTTTTACGTTTTGAGTGCCTTGATAAACGACTGTGGTTGATTCAAGGCTGTCTTCGAATGCATAAGGAACTGTGAAATTGCTTCCAGCAACCAATTTAGAGAAGTCGATATTTCTTACATAATACCCTACAGCAATAATATCTTGCGTGTATGCTGGAATATAGTAGTTGGAAGACAATCCGTTTTTATTGTTTTTATACTGAGCAACATTTTTTCCATGGTTGAAAATAATATCCTGATCGGCAGTGTAATTTCCTTCGTTGGCTCTTCGTAAAAACAACCAAGGAAATAGACCCTGCTCGTCGATATAGGTGTCGAAACGGTCGTTTACGTAAATAGCCCAATTGTATTTCTTGAATGTTGCACCAGAAGCTACCACGTGGTAACAACTACGTCCGGCAATAGTTTCGGCAGCAGGAAGCACCTCGAATGTGCCATAAGCAGCTTTAATCTTACCCGTAATGAACGAGTCGAAGTAAATTATGTAGGTGAGCTTTTCGCCTTTTTTGAAGGCTGAGTTGGTCATCGTGCGATATTGCGCAGAGGCCGGAGTGATAGCTGCAATACAAAGTAATAATGATGCAGCCGCTAAAAGACTTCTTGTTTTCATGATGACAGGTTTTTAGATTTGTTATTTTTACCGGAATAAAAAGCATCGCCGGCCAGCCAACCGATAATCAATCCCCATGCCAAAGAAGACCATGGGTTGGAAGTGATTGGACAAGAGCCGTTTACGCAGCCAACATAGTAGTAGTATAGGAAACCTGCTGTGGCGCCTAAAAACATTCCAATGATGGCTTTTAAGTTGAAAATGCGGAGCAAAATCTTTTTCAAGTACCAGATGCTTTAATGTGAATACAAATGTAAAATTTTTTAATCTAAAACGAGAAAATATTCAAAAAAGTTGCGGCTATTTCAAATATGGCTTTAATCGTTGTAAAAGTACCTCTTTCGATTGAAAACCCGACGCTTTGTCAACGGCAACTCCATCTACAAAAATAATGGTAGTTGGGATGTACCTAATATCGAAGCGTTGGCCCAGTGCTTTGTTTTTGTCGGTATCAACTTTGCCAATAATTACTTTTCCGTCGAGCGAATCGGCTAAGAACTCGATCACTGGACCTTGTGCTACGCATGGGCGACACCATGTTGCCCAAAAATCGACCAGAACCACTCCTTTTTCAATGGTTTTGTCGAAATTGTCGGTGGTGATGGTGAGAGTTTTTGGTTTAATGTCCTGTGCGTTGGCCAGGGTGCCGACAAACAAAAGCATAGCTGCCAATGCAATTGCCGGTATCGAAATTTTTGTTTTCATATTGGTGATTTTATTTAAAACGGTGGCTGTTGTCAAAAACAATACCATATTTCAAACAACATGTTTAAGCTGTCAAAAATTGTAGAAATGATTTGCTTTTATTCGTAACTGCCTTTTTTGAGAAGATTGCTCTCCTTCATCATCCACTGTCCGCGGGCAATTACGTGTACAATTTTTCCATTGTCGATTGCTACTAAGTCGGCGTCGAATCCTGCTTGCAGTTGGCCTTTGCGTGGCAGTTTTAAAATTCGTGCTGGATTTGAAGTCAGAACCTTCAATGCGGTTTCGAGTGGCAATCCTTCCTGATTAACAATGTCGAGCATTTCGGTCAGATTGGCATTGGGCGAGCCCATTTCGAGTTTAATCAAATTGCCTTGCTCGTCGAAGCCTGGCAGCGAACCACCTGCGTCGGAAGTAAAAGTGATTTGCTCAATTGGGATGCCAGCTTTCAGAATCATGGCAACACTTTTCGACGGTTTCACTTCGTATTCGGGGAAATAGGGATACGAGCTTGTGGTTATGTCGATATATCCGCCTTGATTGGCAAATTCGATGGCACTGTCGAGGGTATAGTCGTTGCGGTTGCAATGCGTTGGTAAAAACTGGGTGAGTTTCAGCATTTTGTTGCTGCGCTCAACCACATCGTACATGGGTTGAAACGGATTGGTCTGGTCGCCAAGATGAATATTGATGATTCCAGCTTTGCCGCCCAACATTCCGCCAACGCGAGCATGTTCGGTCAAACGAAGCAATTCGTCGGTAGTTGGCCACGACGAACGGTGATCGCTGAGTGCAATTTCGCCAACACCAACAACTTCGTCAATAAGTGCAATGTCGCGTCCAACGTCGCCGGTAAAAGTTGGCGTTGGCACTTGGTATGCTCCAACCCAAATCCACGACGAAATACCTTCGGCTTTTAATCCTTTGGCTTTCATGAGCACCGATTCGGGGCTTCGTGTAAGACCGTCGGTACCAAGACATCCAACAACTGTAGTTACACCGGATTGAATAAATTTGGAAAGTTGCATTTCGGGTGTGCGTGTAGCAGGTCCACCTTCGCCACCTGCGCCAGCAATATGTACGTGTGCATCAACAAAACCTGGAATAATGGTTATTCCTTGCATGTCGAAAACTTCTGTTTCGACACCAATGGGAGCTTGAATGCTTGGTGCAATGCCAACAATTGTTTCACCAGCAATTAAAATGTCGTTGAGCCCCCAAAAAGTGGGAGCATATACATTGCAATTTTTCAGAAGTTTCATAAAAAGCTATTTGATGCAAAATTACGAAGAAAAACCATTATCTGATTGCACAAAACCAAGCTGGCTATATCTTTTTTGAGTCGCCACTATTCATGCGGAAAAAGTAAAATTTACGCAACTTCAATTTACTGGTTTAACCACGAATTATTCGAATTAGAAGCCGAAATTCTTTTGCTTATTACAGCTAATCTATTTGCGATTCAGCAAGCAGAATCTCAAATATCACGAATTGATTGGCTATATT
>DYON01000335.1 GCA_020720525.1 Acetofilamentum sp. | reverse complement strand
AATGGCAAGCAGCCGCAAGCACCAATTGGGAGGCAACGTTCAGATTGATGAGTTTCTGATTGGCGAATACGAAGAAGGCAAAGTAGGACGTAGTGGCAACAGCAAAAAGAAGTTAGTGATTGTTGCACTTGAAATTTTGGAAGAAAAAGGCGGTGTTGGGCGTGCTTATGCACAAGTAATTGACCGTGCTTCTAGCAAAGAATTCAAACCGTTTTTTGAGACATACATATGCAAAGATGCACACGTTATTACTGACGTTTGGAAAGGGTATTTACCATTGAAAAAGGACTATCCTAACTTGGATCAGATACCTTCGGACAAGGGGAAGGGTATGCAACAACTGCATATTCATATAATGAACATTCAGGGTTGGTTGCGAGGAATACACCACCATTGTTCAAAGGATCGGTTACAAGGTTATCTTGATGAGTATCATTTTCGGTATAACAGACGTGCAATGATGGGGTCAACATTCAATTTACTCCTAAAAAGGATGGTGTTTAATGAGCCTATTAGGCTGAATAATAGAAAACTAACAACAGCGGTCTAAACGCCTATACCAAAACATTTTATTGTTGAATTCGCAGCTGAGTAGTAACAAAACTGCATGTTATTAAAATAAAATGTATTTTTGAAAAATAATACTCAGGAGTTGTGGTAAAGGAAAAAGAAAAAATATCGTCGAAACAAAAGGCAATCAGCGAAAAAGGCAAAAAGCTGATACTGCTCAACGACGATGTAAACACATTTGATCATGTGATTGAATCGCTCATTGAGATTTGCAATCACAGCGAAGAGCAGGCCGAACAATGCGCTTTGGTTACTCATTTAAAAGGAAAATGCCCCGTTAAAAATGGCAATCAGAAAGAACTGATGCAGCTCAAAGTGCAATTGTCGGAACGATTGCTCACCACTGTTATCAGCGAATAAAGAACTAAGTATGAGAAAACAATTCAACTGGCAATTCAATTTGATTGAAAACAACACGGAGAATGTGGTTGAACACGACGAAAACAGAATTAAAGCCATGAAGGAATTCCTTCCATCGGCAAACAAATATTACACGCCACAATCGTAACACCATGAGTTGGACAATAATTATAGCACTGATTTGTATAGGCATCGTTTTGGTAATGCTCGAAATTTTCATTCTACCTGGGATGATTGCTGGAATTATTGGAGGTATTGCTATTATAGTTGGCATTTACCAAGCCTACAACACATTTGGCAGCATAGCTGGCCACATAACAGCTTCGGCAACGGTTGCTCTTACGGTGGTACTTCTGATTCTGCTCTTTCGGTCGAACACATGGAAAAAAGCTGCTCTCCACGATGTGGTTGAAGGTCGCATGAACACCGAAGGCCAAACAAATCTTCAAATAGGCGAATCGGGGATAACCATTTCGAGGCTGAGCCCTATTGGCAAAGCCGAAATTAACAGTGCGCTTTACGAAGTACACAGCCTAAGTGGCTCTATTGCTCCAAATACAGAAATTGAAATCACCAAAATTGAAGGATACAAAATCTTTGTCAAACCCAAAAACACATAAACTATGAATTTGTTGTTCATTTTACTAAAAACCAATTCCACCGAGATTGGAATTTATTTTGCCATTGCCATTGGCGCACTCATTGGCTTGTGGTTGATTTTCTATCTCATCCCTGTTGGATTGTGGATTACAGCACTGCTTTCGGGCGTGCGCATTTCGCTGGTTCAGCTTATTTTGATGCGCTGGCGTAAAGTTCCACCAACAGTTATTGTTAACGCTCTCATCACATCGAGCAAAGCAGGTATTAGCCTCAATCGCAACGAACTCGAAGCTCACTTCCTTGCTGGTGGTCGCGTAAAGAATGTTGTAAATGCTCTTATTTCGGCCGACAAAGCCAATATTCCGCTCGATTTTAAATCGGCAACTGCCATCGACCTTGCTGGTCGCGATGTGTTCGAGGCGGTGCAAATGAGTGTAAATCCAAAAGTAATCAATACTCCTCCAGTAACTGCTGTTGCTAAAGACGGTATTCAGCTGATTGCAAAAGCCCGTGTAACTGTTCGTGCCAATATCCGCCAATTGGTTGGGGGTGCAGGCGAGGAAACTGTGCTTGCCCGCGTTGGTGAAGGTATTGTAACTTCTATTGGTTCGTCGGTCAATCACAAAGAAGTGCTCGAAAATCCCGATAAAATTTCGCGCGTTGTACTCGAAAGAGGACTCGATGCCGGAACAGCATTCGAAATTCTCTCAATCGATATCGCCGATGTTGATGTTGGAAAAAACATTGGTGCTATTCTGCAAATGGATCAGGCCCAAGCCGATAAAAATATTGCACAAGCAAAAGCCGAAGAACGTCGCGCTATGGCTGTAGCACTAGAGCAAGAAATGATTGCCAAAGCTCAAGAAGCTCGCGCCAAGGTTATTGAAGCCGAAGCTCTAATTCCAATGGCAATAGCCGAAGCATTCCGCAGTGGCAACTTGGGTGTAATGGACTATTACAAACTCAAAAACATTCAAGCCGATACCGATATGCGCGAAAACATTGCCAAATCTAATACACAAGGCAACGATATCAAATAATACAGTCTTCGGATTGTTTTCGAAAACTCCCCTGCTTCGGTGGTGGGAGTTTTTTTATTTCTTAAGAACCATTAAGACAAAAACCCAGATCCAATATACAAACCCGATTTTCCATAGTTTACGTCCAGGCTTTTTCCATAGTCAATGCTGAGAATAAAATTGTCGTTCAT
>DYON01000334.1 GCA_020720525.1 Acetofilamentum sp. | reverse complement strand
CTCTTTTCTTTGATAAAAATGTTTGCTCAATTTATTTCCCGTAAAAGTCGCATTTATTACTTGAACTTAGGTTTCATGTAAATAGAGCTTTTGAAATCAAGATGATAGCAAAAATAGTCAATTCTTAAAAAAACAAAAGCCCCAGCTTTTTTAGAGTTGGGGCTTTCGGAAGAATAGTTCAGATTATTGAGAAACGATAACTCGAATATGTTTAACAACATTGTCGATTTTCACGTTTATATCGTAAACTCCAGGTCCAAAATCGGAAAGAGAGATTTCGGTGATATTGGTTGACGGAATATACTTACTGATTTCGTTACCAATCATGTCGCTTACAACAATTGTTTCGGCTAGTTTGTTTGTTGTAACAGAAAAACTACCCGTATTTGGATTTGGGAAAACGGATACAAAAGCATTTGCGATAGCATCATTTATACCAACGTTATCAAAGATATAACAAGCAGATGTGTCGGTGCAAGATCCATCATCCACAATAACTGCATACGAACCATTTACAGTTGGAGTAAAGCTCTGGCTTGTTTCGCCAGGAATTACTGCATAAGCATTTCCGCAATCGACCCATTTATACGTAGCAGTAGAATTGTTGGATGTGAGTGTGATGCCATTAGAGGTTACCGTTGTATCAATATTGACAATGGTAAGATAAATATCAATAATACTGTCGCAACCAGCTGCATTTGGAATAATATCCTGATAAGAGCCGCTTACTGTCCAAAGGTAGTTGCCGCTTGGAGAAATAAATCCATTGCATTCCGAAGCTGACAAGTTTCCAGAGGTCGATTGTAAAATTGTTAGATCAAAAGTGATAATACTGTCGCAACCCATCACATTGGCAATTGTATCGTTGTAAAGGCCACTTGCATTCCATGTATATAAGCCTGAAGGCGAAACCATGCTGTCGCATGCAGTTTCAACAACAGTTTCAAATGTTGTCATATCGAGTAATTCGAGCACTTCAGTAGCAGATAATGCTCTATCGTATAACCTAAATTCGTCCATTAATCCACCAGCAGGCAAACCAGTATTAGTGTTATAGCTTCCAACTTTCATAGGGCCAGTTCCTGTTAGGTTTATAGTTGTTTGTGCTACAGTGCTAACCAAAACACCATTCAAGTAGCCGTAAACATTGCTGGTGAGCGAATCGTACACAAAAGTAGTCATAGTTGGAGCCATAATAGCAGCCCCATAAACAACAATGTCAGTTAGACCAGCCCCACGAAGCATCCAGTTATCAGCCCCTGCAACCCCATTGGTAAAACAACGGAAAGAAGCTGTATTAATATCTCCAAAAATGTAAAACAATGTGCTAGAAGGAGTAATGTTTTTTGTCCAAAAAGAAATGGTCCACGATCCAGCACCAAGGTTGGGAGCATAGTGAGTATTCACGTAATCTGTTGCGCTCGATATTCCAGAACCAACCAACGCGTGTCCACATTGACCTGTTGAATCTTGATACATACCGCCAAAAATATGGGCCGTATCGGTTCCTGTTGGAAAATTGCTTGCCATATTTAGAACAATGCTGTCTGTTCTGTCGAATCTGTAATACAGCAATTCGGGAATTGACTGCGCAAAGATAATTGTCGATTGGGATAAACCAATTATTATCACAGCAAATTTTAGCAAATGGGAGATTTTTTTCATCTTAAATTTTTCAGTAATTAAAGTACAAAGTTACTACATTTTTTACGTTCAAAGATATTTTAGCATTAAGGGCTATTTTTTCATGCTTCCAACTCAAAGAAAAACCTACTAATACTGAAAACATTGCCCAAATATGAATTTCCACAAAAAATGATTTGTACTACCTTTGTACGTTCATTCAAAACTCAACCATGTATTCAGAGACTCTTTTTGCTGGGCTCACCTATATTGAACTAATTGGATATGCTGGCTCGCTGATTATTGCCATTTCGATGCTAATGACATCCATCCTGAAAATGCGATGGTTTATTTTGGTTGGAAATATTACATTCATTGTTTACGGTTCGTTTATTGGTGCCTACCCTATTATTGTGCTTAATGCGTTCAACTTTGCTGTAAACGCGTGGTTTATCTGGCAAGCATACAAACTCCAAGGCAGTTATGCTGTTTTGCCTGCCAATTTGAATGCTCCAATGCTTGAGCGCTTTCTCATATACTACATCAACGACATTCAGAAGTATTTTCCTTCGTTTCGCTCGTTCGATAGCGAAGACATAGTGTTTCTGATTGTGAAAGGAACCGCCGTAATAAGTGTGGCTGGTTTTAGCCCCAACAAAGATGGCAGCTACCAAGTGGTGCTCGATTATGTTGCGCGCACGCACCGCAATCTGAAACCAGGAAAGCTTTTGTTTGAACGCGAAAATGTGTTTGAACGACTCAATACCAACGCTATTTTTGCTCGCAGCTACCACAAAAAACACAGAACTTATTTGCGCAAAATGAAATTCAAAGCTACCGAACACCACGATGTTTTTGTGTTGCGGAATCCTGGATGTTAATTGTTTTTTGCGAAAAACACCCGATGTCATACATTAAAGTTTTTACAACAAAAGTGTTCGACAACAATATTGGGGAAATTTAAACAATTCGTTATTCTTCTAGTTGTCATTCTTCCCTTCGGAATACTCAGGGCAAGCTTTACATTTCGTGGCTTTTTTGCTTATTTTGCCACGAAACACTTTGAATGACAGTCTGTTAATTGGTTTTATTTTGTGAAATAATAAAAAGCGTTGTCA
>DYON01000333.1 GCA_020720525.1 Acetofilamentum sp. | reverse complement strand
TGTACATTGCAAGTTTGCTACGGTAATCGGTAACATTGGTTTGCAAAGAGATTGCTTTGGTATGCAATGCCTTCATATTGTTGTAGAACTGCAATTTTGCATTGGCTTCAACGCTTTGCATAGCTATTGTTTGGGCTTTGGCATATTTTACGGTGTTCTTGTTTTCCCATAAAGGAATGGTTATGCCCACGGTTACACCCTGAAACTGCTGCCCTACAACTTTCTCGCTCATAAAACCTCCGTAAAACTTAGGTAAACTACTGGCGGTATTCAATTTTACCTGTTTTTCGGAAATGGCAATTTCCTGTTTCACCCATTGTAAAAGCGGATTGTTTGCCTCGGTTTGTGCGTACCATTGCTCGAAATCGGCAGCGATTGTTTGCGCTGAAAACAAGCTATCGGTAAAATTAATTGCATTGCCCCCGTTGAGTGTTGCTAATTCAGACAACAAGGCGTTACGCTCAATCTGGTTGCTTTCGAGTTCTTTTGAAACATTCAGAAGATTTACCTGTGCTTTGTTGAAATCCAAAATACCCACATCGCCTGTGTTGTATTTGGTTTTGTATGCTTCGGCAACTTTTAAGGCGTTGGCGTGGCGTTTACCAAATTCAATATTTAAAGCATTGTGATAGGTAAGTTTTACACAAACCAATCGGGTTTGATATAACACTTCAGTACGATGCTTTTTGTATTCCAGTTCAGCCTGTTCGTTCTTCAAATTTGAAATTTGATTTTTATAGGAATAGGCAGTCGGAAAATCAAACGATTGGCGTATACTGAAATCGGTGCGGTTGCCTATTGCAGACGGATTGCCAAACAGATAATTAAACTCCACTTCGGGGTTTTGCGGTGTAAGCCCTGTTTTATTCCCGATTTTTTCGGCATCAATGCTTTTGCGGTATGCCGAAAGGGTGGTATTGTTTTTCTCTACTTCGGTTAAAACATTGTCAACGGTGTTTTGTGCGAATAGTTTAAAACCATACACCACTATTGCTGTGATTAAAATTACTCTTTTCATTTTGTTTCGGTTTTAATAATTCCACGATTGTTTAAAATGCTATACACTATTGGCACAATGTAAATATTGAGGATGGTTGATGTGAGCAAGCCTCCCAAAATAACTTTTGCCATAGGGCTTTGAATTTCGTTACCTGATAGGTCGCCATGCAAAGTCAACGGAATGAGTGCAAGTGCAGCCGTGAGTGCTGTCATAAGAATTGCATTAAAGCGGTCGGACGAGCCTTTCGTAACTGTTTCGTGGAGCGAAACTCCTTTAAAGCGTAACCTTTGGTAATTTGAAATGAGCAAAATGCCGTTTCGGGTAGCAATACCAAACAGGGTAATAAAACCGATAATTGCAGGAATACTCAAAACACCCGATGTAACCCAAATGGCAAACACACCGCCAATAAGGGCTAAAGGTAAGTTGAGCAATATGATACCCGCCAGTTTGAAATCTTTAAACTCCTGATACAACAGAAGAAAAATGATAATCAAGGCAATTAACGAGGTAAGCATCAGCGTTTTTGATGCTGCCGCCTCGCTCTCGAATTGTCCGCCGTATTCGATACGGTAGCCTTCGGGTAGAGTGATTTTCTCACTGATATTTTTCTGAATATCCTCTACCACGCTGCGTAAATCACGTTCGGCAACATTGGCAGAAATCACAATCTTGCGTTGCACGTTCTCACGGCTAATTGAACTTGGGCCCGAAACCGAAACTATTTCGGCAACTTGTTCCAACGGAACTTTTTTGCCGTTTTCGGCATCAATAAGGGCAGTACGGATGCCTTCGAGCGTTTGAGTGTAATCGCCATTTAAACGAAGCACTAAATCGAAACTGCGTTGCCCCTCGTATATATCGGCAAGTTTTTCGCCACCAAAAGCAATGTCCACAAATTCATTGAATTGCTCGATGGTAATTCCATACTGTGCCAACATATCACGGTTGGCACGGATTTGAATTTGCGGTATTTCTACCTGTTGGTCAACATTTACGTCAACAAGTCCTTTCACATCTACAATTGCGGCTTTAATTTCGTTGCCTGTGGTGAACATCTTGTTCAGGTCGGTTCCGAAAAGTTTTATAGCAATGTTAGCCCTCGTACCTGAAAGCATGTGGTCGATACGATGCCCGAGCGGTTGCCCTACGGTGTATGCAATGCCGGGTATGCGTGAAAGCGTGTTGCGTACATCGGCCATAAACTCTGCTTGGCTGCGGTCTTTCAATGTAAAATTAACATCAACCTCGGCACTGTTGGTGGTTTGTGAGTGTTCGTCGAGTTCGCCCCTACCTGTACGGCGTGCGGTACTCGACACTTCGGGAATTGAAAGCAGTTCTGTTTCAACCAGATTGCCCAAACGGTTGCTTACTTCGAGCGACGCCCCAGGTTTGGTAACAACAGAAAGCGTTAAAGCCCCTTCGTTGAACTCGGGTAAGAAGCTACGACCAAACGATGAAAACAATATTAACGCGAAAATAAATAAACCAAGTAAAGGAATAAGTATTGCCTTTTTGTGATGCAACGCCCATTCCAACGACCGCTCGTAATTAAACGTGAGGTTACGAACTAACCATTTTTCTTTTTCGTTTTTCGCTAAATATTTCTCGTCCGATAGCATCATCTTAGCTAAAAGTGGCGTGAGTGTCATTGCAACTACAAGCGACACAAATAATGAAACAACGAAAGCTATACCAAGCGGTTGCAACATTCGCCCCTCCATTCCCGAAAGGAAAAACAAGGGTAAAAATG
>DYON01000332.1 GCA_020720525.1 Acetofilamentum sp. | reverse complement strand
CAATAACGCGCATGGCAATATCGGTCTTTTCGTTTTTGCCATATTCGATGTTGCACATGCGGCTAATTTCGCTCAGCATCGGCATAAACACATCGGTATCGTAGTTTGAAGCTTTTCCTTGAATGGCACGCACCAAGCGTTCGAAACCCATGCCGGTATCGACATGACTGGCAGACAATTGCTCGAGTTTTCCCGAGGCATTGCGGTTGTATTGAATAAAAACAAGGTTCCAAATTTCAATCACCTGCGGGTGATCGTTGTTGACGAGTGTTGCCCCATCGATGGTTTCGCGCTCGCTGTCGGGGCGAAGATCCACATGAATTTCGGAACAAGGTCCGCAGGGTCCAGTGTCGCCCATTTCCCAGAAATTATCTTTTTTTGAGCCAGGCAAAATGCGATCTTCGGCAATAAGCGATTTCCACAAATCGCGTGCTTCGGCGTCGGGGCCCAAGTTTTCGTTTTCATCGCCCCCAAAATATGTTACATACAAACGATTTTTATCCAGTTTTAGCACCGAAGTCAGCAATTCCCAACCCCATTCGATGGCTTCTTTCTTGAAATAGTCGCCAAACGACCAATTGCCCAACATTTCGAACATGGTATGATGGTAGGTGTCGATGCCCACTTCTTCGAGATCGTTGTGTTTACCCGACACCCGCAAACATTTCTGCGAATCGGCCACGCGCTTATTTTTCGGAGTTTCGTTTCCGAGAAAATAATCCTTAAACTGGTTCATGCCCGCATTGGTGAACATGAGGGTTGGATCATTTTTAAGCACCATGGGAGCCGACGGCACAATTTGGTGATTTTTCGAAGCGAAAAAATCGAGAAAAGTCTTGCGGATTTCGTTGCTGGTCATAAAATCTGATTTTTCAGTTTTAAAAGAAGTGCAAAAATACAGAGAAAATATTCAGTGGAGTTTGTTGAGTTGAAAGTTAGTAAAGTTCTTAAAGTTTATAAAGTTCTTAAAGTTAAAAGTCGTAGAGACGCAATTTATTGCGTCTTTGAAGGAAAAGACAATTGTAGAGACGAAGCACCGAAAAGTTCGTAAAGTTGAAAATTAGCAAGGTTGAAAGTTGTTAGAAGTCATTATGAGATTTCTGAAACTGAGTAATTTTATTAATTTTGCAGATAGAAAGAAAACATGTCCGAGAACCTACGATTCAACCCGCATACGATGCAATACGAAGCTGTGAAGAAAAAGCGCAGCCAGCTTCGCGGTGTTTTGGTTATTGTTCTTTCGGGCATTGCATTTGGCATGTTGTTTATTCTTATCGGCACGTCTTTCATCAAGTCGAAAGACGTAAGAAAGAAAGAGCACGATTTACAGGTTTATAAAGAAACGTACGAAGAAATAGAAAAGCAGTATCAGCAAAATGTTGAAATGCTACAAAAGCTCGAATTGCAAGACAGGCGTTTGTTTCGTGAAATATTTGATGCCGACCCACCCGACACTGTTTTGATGAGCAGCGAGTTGCTAAAAGATGTTGAAAACACCCTCAACAACC
This sequence comes from Acetofilamentum sp., assembly GCA_020720525.1. Classification (GTDB taxonomy): domain Bacteria; phylum Bacteroidota; class Bacteroidia; order Bacteroidales; family DTU049; genus GWF2-43-63. The sequence continues at coordinate 1,249 of DYON01000332.1, read as the reverse complement.
AAGATGCCGGTGGAGTTCTCACTGTGGTAAAAGCAGTTTACAGCAAACTAAGCAATTTGGCATTTGTTGAAAAAGTGCGCCTCGATTTTGCCAGCTATTTTGTAACCCAAAATGCAACATTTGTAAAATCGATGCCCATTAGAGTTCCCTTGCCCAAAGGAAGCTACACCTTGGTTTCGGGCTTCGGAAAACGTATTCATCCCATTTTTAAGACACCTCGTCAACACAATGGGCTCGATTTTGCAGCCCGCACTGGCACCGAAGTATTGGCAGCTGGCGACGGCATTGTGCAGCAAGCTCCAAAAAATTTGGCTGGTTATGGAAACATAGTTTTCATTTCGCACGGAAACGGCATTTACACACTCTATGCTCAATTACTCGAAGCCAAAGTGAGTCCTGGTGAGAAAGTTGAAGCTGGCGAAGTGATTGGCTATGTTGGCAGCACCGGCATTTCAATTGGGCCTCATTTGCACTACGAAGTATGGAAAAACATGGTTCCAGTTGATCCAATTCGATATTTACTCACTTTGCCGCCCATGGAATACCTGAAAATCAAAAAAATTGCCTCACAGTACAACCAATGTCTTTCGTAATGAACAACACAATCAAAAAACTCACGCTTTTCACCGCCATCAACTTTGTGATTGCCAACATGGTTGGAACAGGCGTTTTCACTTCGCTTGGGTTTCAAGTGCTCGACATCACCAACATTTCAGCAATTCTGCTTTTGTGGGTTGTTGGAGGCATTATGGCTCTTTTTGGAGCATTGGTCTATGGCGAATTGGGTGCAGCCATGCCTCGCAGCGGTGGCGAATACAATTTTCTTTCACGAATCTATCATCCATCGGTTGGGTTTTTAGGTGGATGGGTGTCGGCAACCATTGGCTTTGCAGCCCCTGTTGCATTGGCAAGTATGGCATTTGGCGAATATTTCAACCGCGTGGTTCCCGAATTATCGCCAATAATAGCTGCAATTGTCATTCTTGCTATCATCACAGCTGTTCATAGCTGGGATGTGAAAGGAAGTGGACAGTTTCAAAATGTTTTCACCATTGCAAAAATTGCCTTTGTGGTGGTTTTTATTGTTGCAGGGCTCTTTTTTGCACCCGAAACACAACCCATTTCGCTTTCGTTTGGCGCAGCCACATGGGATAATGTTTTTACTCCAGCATTTTTTGTTTGCTTGGTCTATGTTTCGTATGCCTACAGTGGCTGGAACGCATCGGCCTATTTTGTAAACGACCTCAAA
>DYON01000025.1 GCA_020720525.1 Acetofilamentum sp. | reverse complement strand
CCTATTGCATCGGCAACAGTAAATGTGCTTCCTCCAACAAAAATAATATCCTGCTGAGTTGCATTTATTTTTGCAGCTTTATATGCAGATGCGACCGTAGCATAAGATTTGCCTTTCAACCCAATGCTTTCGGCTATCAATTTCAGCTTTTTTGCATCAAAACCGCGTGGTACAGATGGTTTGCAGAAATAGTATTGTGCATCGGGCGGAAAAAGCTTCAGTAGGCTTTCGTGATTTTTGTCGTCAACCATTCCAATAACAAGATGCAACTTGTTGAAAGATAATGTTTTAAGCATTTTTGAAATCTGTTGCAAACCGTCTATATTATGTCCTGTGTCGAATACAACCACTGGCTTGCTTTTGCGCACAGTCCAGCGACCTCTGAATCCAGTAAGCTGAACAACTTGCTTTATCCCTGTTTTCAATGCGGAATTGGATATCTTGTATCCCGTTTCTCTTAACAATTCAACACAAGCAACCACAGTACAAATATTCTGTATTTGGTAGCTTCCCGCAAGTTGACTTTGAATTTTTAAATGCTTTGATGGCGTGTCAATCATCATTTCGAGCAGTGGGGGAACCAAGCTGTGCTCTAAAATTAAAGGCTTGCAATACTGATCGGCAAAAACAAGTTGCGACATTTTATTCTTGGCAAACTCGATGAAAATGGGAGCTGTTTCAACGTTGCTTTCGCCAACAACCACCGGAATTCCATTTTTGATAATTCCAGCTTTCTCTTTGGCTATTTTTGCAAGCGTATCGCCCAAAAACTGTGTATGATCCAATCCAATATTGGTGATTACCGATATCTCGGGTTCAATCATGTTGGTGCTATCGAGCCGACCACCCATACCTGTTTCAACAATGGCAATATCCACTTTTTTCTTGCTGAAATAGTCGAAAGCCAAGCCAGCTGTCATCTCAAAAAAAGAAGGTTTGAGTTCGTCGAGAAAGTCTTTGTTGTTTTTAATGAATTGAGATACAAATTGTTTTTCAATCATTTGTCCATCAATCCTAATTCGCTCGCGGTAGTCGGTCAAATGCGGCGATGTGTAAAGTCCCGTTTTGTAGCCAGCGCTTTGGAAAATGGCTGCCAGTAAATGCGAAACACTTCCTTTTCCATTGGTTCCAGCAATATGAATGCTGCGGAAATTGCGCTCCGGATTGCCAATACGATTCAACAAGGCAATGGTAGAATCGAGATTGGCTTTGTATGCAGCACTTCCAATTCGTTGAAACATGGGAAGAGCCGACATGATGTAGTCAACCGTATCGTGGTAACGCATAGTTGCTGAAATAATTCTGTTTGTCTAAAAACGGAGTGTAACGCCAGCACTGGGCATAAATGGCAGTTGGTTTACCCTTTCGTTGGTGATTCGATCGAAATAGAAGATATTGGCTCTATTGTAAACATTGGTAGCTCCAATATTTGCTTCAATTTTCGCAGTTTCCGAAAGATAGAACACTCTTTTAGCACTGATGTCGAGTCTGTGATAGGTAGGGAGGCGACCAGCATTGTATTCGCCATATAGAATTCCCAATTCTTCTTCGGCTGTGAAAACATCGGTATCGATTCCGTCTTCGAAAGACATGTATGGATAGAATCCTGCATTTTGAGTAAATGGAAAACCGGTTCCAAAATTCCAACGAACACTAAACTCGAACTTGCGCAATTCGCCTGGTTTCCATGTTGCAACAAGGTTGACGTTGTGGCGTCGATCGTAATGTGGATGATAGGTCATGAGTCCATCGTAGCGATTTACGATACCATACGAATATACAGCCCATACATAAAAGTGTTCCACATCGTATTTCACCGACAAATCTATTCCTTCGGCATCGCCAGTTTCGATGATGAAATCTTTTTTCAAATAATCGGCTTTGCTTGCATAATCGGGTGTGTCGTCGTAAACTTTGTTTCGGTTTATGTTGCTGAGCTGGTTGAAATACTTGTAATAAAATTCGAGATTGAAGGTCAAGTTTTTGAATGGACCAATTTCGAAGCCCAAAATAGCATGTTTTGCTTTTTGTAAACGACTTTTTACCTCATCCCCATCAAAAAAATCGGGCAAGTTTTCTGGACCCGATAAAAAGCCGTAAAAAAGGTTCACCACATCGCGATCCGAACTCGCCGAAATGAGATTCTGAGTGTATAAGCCTCCGGCTGCCTTGATGCGTAGATGCTTGAAAAGATTGTATTTCAGCGCCAAGCGGGGTTCGGGTGTAACCTCCGATAAGCTGGGATACGCTTGAAGACGAAACGAGGGCTCGAATAAAAGTTTTTTAATGGTGGCTTTGTATTTTACGTAAAGTCCAAATTCGGTGGTGCTTTCTTCCTGTTGAATATGCCTGCGAGCAGCATTGTAGAACTCAAAGTTGGTATTGAAACCCTGCATTTCGAGACCATATTTAATGTCGTTTTTGCCAATAAAATAGGTAAACGAAAGTCCCAAATTAAAACCATTAATAGCCGATGATTTTGGCAGATTGGTTTGGTCGGTCAATGTAAGTTTGTAGTCCGAATAAGCAATAATTCCCTCAATAAGAGTTGGTGTGGCACCAGGAACAATTACAAAATTGGCTCCACCGCCATTCGATTTCCAATCGAAATTGGCAATTGACCGGTAAGTAACGGCATCGGTGAAATTGAATCCGAAAAAGTTGATTTTTGATCCATTGCTGCTATTAAAACTCACTTTTCCGTAAATATCTCTAAAATCGAATGGAAGACCTGCGGTATCGATATAATTGTAAAGTGTTTTTGAGGTTTTACTCAAATAGGAATTTTTTGCCGAAATGATAAACGATGAGCTACCACCATTTCCTTTGTCTTTCTGTATAGGACCTTCGAAAATAAAGTTGGCTCCAAAGGGGCTAGCACTAAACATCCCACTGTAATTCTTTTTGTTTCCGTTGCGGGTTGTAATATCCATTATCGACGAAATCCGTCCTCCATATTCTGCACCAAAACCGCCTGTGTAAACATCGGCATTTCGCATAATTTCAGTTTCGAAAACCGAAAACAAGCCAATGCTATGAAATGGATTGTAAACAACCATGCCATCGAGTAAAACCTTGTTCTGTATTGGCGCTCCACCGCGAATATAGAGCTGTCCGCCTTGGTCGCCGGTGAAAATAACTCCAGGCAAAATTTGCAGGTATTGAGCAAAATCGGGCGTACCTATCGATGGTAAACTGGTGATGTCTTTGGGGGTGATTTTTGTAACGCTAATTTTTGTTTGAGTAGTGTCTTCTTGAGAATCGGCTCGTATATAAACAGTTCCAAGTGTTCTCGAACTTTTGGTAAGATTGTATTTGCGTGTGATTAATTCACTCGCTTTAACACTGATAATTTCGCTTAAAGTATCGTAGCTCAAGCAAGTAATGAGCAATGTATATTCTCCAGCTGGTACCTGCGAAATGGTGAAGTATCCATTGATATCTGTAGCCGATCCATACGATGTTCCTTTGAGATAAACATTCGTGAATATGACTGGCTCTCCATCGGCTTGATCATACACAAATCCACGTATAGTACCGTTTTGAGCAATAGAAGAACTTGCAGATAATAGAACTAAAAAAAAGAAGTATAGTCGTTTCATATTTACAAATGTGGAAGTAACGATAATTTGTTTGATTTATTTTACAGACTTTTTACGTAACAACGGCGGCGTTTGTGTTGAATATGTTCGTAATTTTTCCATGTTTGAATAGCTTTGTGGTTGGTTTCGAAAATACCAGTGGTTTCAACGTAGGGAACTTTGTATTTCCCTAAAACAAGCTGCAATTCGTATATCAGAACCGCAGCAACACCTTGCCCCTGCAAATGTGGATCGATGCCCGTGAGCACCAAATCCATTTCGGTTGGATGTTTTAATGCTTTTAGTACATGACGGAATCCAAACGGAAACAACTTTCCATTGCATTTTTGCATTGCAATCGACAAGCTTGGCATACCAACAATGAATCCTTTCATCACCTTGTTTTCGTCAACCAAAACTTTCACAAATTCTGGGTTGAGAAAAGTGAAATATTTTTTGATGTAATAGTCGGTTGTGGCTTCGTCGAATTCGGATACATAAGGTAGTTCTTCGAAGGCTTTTCCGAGCAAATCGAAAAGTTGATATGTGTAGGGTAGCATTTCTTTGGTTTTTTTGAAATGCACCACCGACAATTTGTAACGGGTTTTAATCATATCGACCAATCGGGTGGCTTTTTCGGGTATTTTGTCTTCGAGTTTAAGCCTAAATTCGACCCAGTCGATTTCTTTTTCGTATCCAGCACTTTCAATCAGCCCACCATAATAATCGAGATGGTAAACCGATGCTATCGATGGCAGATGGTCGAATCCTTCAACAAGCATTCCTTGAAGATCGAGATTGGTGAAGCCCAGCGGACCATGCACTTTTTCCATGCCTTTTTCGCGAAGCCAGTTTTCGGCTGTCGATAGAAGCAAATGAGCCGCTTCGCTATTGTTGGTGCACTCGAATCGGGTGAACCGACCCATCTTCATTCCAACTTTTTCGTTGTATTTCCGATTGATGATTGCGCCAATGCGACCAATGTTTTTTTCGCCATCAACCACAATCCAAAAGCATGCATCGCAAAAGCCAAGTGCTGGATTGCTCGAAATGTCGAAAATTTTCATTTCCGCTTTGATAATCGGTGGAATCCAAAATTTGCTTCCTTTGTAAATGTCGAAAGGAAGCATGGTGAATTCTTTCCGGTCCTGTTTGGTGTTCACGGTTTTGATGGTAATCATACGTGTACAATTTTATAAATCATTTCTTTAATGAGTTCTCCTTCGGGCGAAACACTTTCAACTCCCTTTGCTTTCAAATCGTATTTTCTGAGAATTTTGAAAATATTCAGAACCTGATTGAGCTGGTAGTAGCGGGCAGCTTTTTGATAATCGCCCAAGAAAAATGTTTTTATTTTCATTTCTGCTGCAATAGCATTGCTGTCCATGCTTCCTCGAAGTTGAAGATAAACAAACAGCTTTTCGAAAAACGAATAAACAATCGGAATAATGGAGAAAATGCTGTTTTCGCGCGTGTTTGCTGCAAAATGGGCTGCTATTTCTATTGCTTTGGCTTGCTGATGATTGGCCAGTGCAGCTTGCAATTCAAATACATTGAATTTTTTTGAAATACCAATATTGGCTTCAACATCGTCCATTGTTATTGCCGAGCCTTTCTTCTGATTGATGATGAGCTTGTCGAGCTCATTGGCTACTTTTGCTAAGTCGTTGCCAAGCGAACCTGCAACAATTTGTGCTATTTTGGGCGAACATTCAAATTGCTGCTGCGCTAAATACCGCACTATCCACTCGGGAAGTTTATCGTCGCTTACTTTGGGCGATTCGAATAGCAATACATTCTTTTCGTTTTTCTGAAGCAAGGTTTGAAGTCGTTTCCCAGCTTGCTTTTTATAGGCAACTACCAAAATCGAGCTTGGCTGTGGTGTTTTTAAATAACTAGCCAAAATTTCGTAGTCTTTGTCTTTCACATCTTGAGCTTCTTTGAGAATAATCACCTGATAGTTGCTCATCATTGGGAAACTTTTTAGGGTCGATACAATTTCGCTCATATTGGCATCGCGCCCATAAATAACTGTTTGATTAAATTCTCTCTCAGCTGGCTCCAATACTGCTACCGAAAGATGACCAACAAGTACATCAATGAAATACGATTCGCTTCCGTGTAAAAAATACACAGGGCGAAAAACCTTCTTGTTTATTTCTTTGATAATGTCGTTGTAAGTCATTATACGTGAGTTTCGTCGTCGAATAAAAGATGTTTCACCGAACGGCTATTGTTGATGAGCCCCTGCAATGCATCAATGCCAATTTTAACGTGTTCTTCAACAAATGTTTCATTCACTTTTTTGTCGCTGGCGGCTGTTTTTACGCCATCCGACATCATAGGCTCATCGCTTACAAGCAGCAAAGCTCCTGTTGGAATATGATTGTAGAAGCCTGCCGAAAACAAGGTTGCGGTTTCCATATCTACTGCCATTGCGCGTATAGCTCTCAAGTATTCTTTGAATTTTTCGTCGTGCTCCCATACCCTGCGGTTGGTTGTGAATACAGTTCCTGTCCAATAATCGCGGTTGTTGTCGCGTATGGCCGACGAAACCACTCGTTGCATCGAGAAGGCAGGCAAAGCCGGAACTTCGGGTGGAAAATAGTCGTTCGACGTTCCATCGCCTCGAATAGCTGCAATGGGCAAAATCAAATCGCCAACGTGGGTTATTTTTTTAATTCCACCACATTTTCCCAAAAAAAGGACTGCTTTGGGCGAAATTGCACTCAACAAATCCATGATGGTTGCCGCATTGGCACTTCCCATCCCAAAATTGATTATGCTTATTTCGCCATAAGTGGCATTGGGCATACTGGTGTTGGCACCTTTTATTTCTGCTCCATACATCGACGCAAAAATATTTACGTACTGATCGAAATTGGTCAGCAAAATATAATCGCCGAAATCGCCCAGTTGAGTGCCAGTGTAGCGTGGCAACCAATTCTGTACTATTTCTTGTTTTGTCTTCATAATGAGTGTGTTATATTACAATATGCAGTCATTGCAGCACAAATTGCTATATTTGCAAACCCTGTCATACAACCTGCAAATGTAATATTTTTCGTTGGAACAATACCATGTCGATTACACCGCAATTGAATATTCCACTCTATCCATCGCGACTCAAAGCTGACGAAGGGGTGCATCTTATCTTCGATGAATTTCGACGCAAATGGGTGAAACTTAGCCCCGAAGAGTGGGTGAGACAACAATTTCTGATGTTTTTGACCAAAAATCTGCATTATCCTGCTTCGGCAATTGCTGTCGAAAAAAAACTTGTTTACAACGGAATGACTCGACGTCCCGATGCTGTGGTTTCGGGACTCAATGCCACTTTGCTCATGATTGTTGAGTTCAAACGCCCCGATGTAAGCATCGACGAAAAAACCTTTCTGCAAGCAGCAACCTACAATTCGGTTTTAAAGACTCCTTTTATATTGATGTCCAATGGTTTACGACATTTTTGTTGTCGAATAGACAGGGTTACTAATTCTATTTCGTTTTTGGATGAAGTGCCTGATTATCTGGAGTTATTGCAGTTGAGCCGATAGACGTTTATCACAGATTTTTGCCTGTTAGATTGCCATCAAAATAGTTTTCGGTAGTCATAGATTAGTTTTCGGTTTGCAACTATCTGATTTTTCTAATTTTGTATTATTTCGATGCCAAGAAGTTTTGCTTGGTGTTTTTTTAAGATTTTGGGGTGGTTTATTCTGAACAGCGGCCACGCTTGAACGATATTTCTTTCAAAAGGAATGTGAAATCTTCAAAAGAAAAGACAGAAAAAATCAAATAAATTTGTAAGTTTGTGTGAGATATTTATTTGACAAATGAATTCAATGGAATTGCACGTACAAACTCCTCGTAAGGCACTGAATAAAGCCTTTCTGAAAGTGAAACCCATCAGAACTGAAATTGAGAGTTTCAAAGCAAACCTCATGCAGCTCATCGAGCGTATTGATGATAGGGAATCGGAGGAGTTTCACAAAAATCTGGTAGGCGATTTTCTAAAAAAGACGTATTACGATCCCAAATATTTTATCAATACCAAAGGTCGCAACGATCAGGTGATTCACAATGGAGAAAATGCAAAAAGCACTGTTGGGGTTATTGTAGAAGCTAAAAAGTTATCGAATAAAAACGAAATGTTGAAACCATTTGCACCGGAAGATACACCCGAGCAAATGCTATCGAAAATAAACGTAAAGGCTTTTCATGAACTGATTCTATATTACCTGCGCGAAAGAATCACACACAACAACATTGAAGTAAAACATCTTATTGTAACCAATATTTACGAGTGGTATATTTTTGATGCAACCTTGTTCGACCGCTTGTTTGCCCAAAACAAGAACCTTGTAAAGCAATTCACCGATTTTGAAGGTGGCCGCCTTGCCGACACCAAAACAGATTTTTTCTACAAGCAAATTGCCGAACCAGTTGTATCAGCATTGGACCACTCAGTTGAATTTACATATTTCAATATTCGCGACTACGAAACACCACTCCGCAACGCTGACCTGAAAGACGACAACAAACTAATCGCTTTGTTTAAGCTGCTTTCGCCCGAACATTTGCTTAAATTGCCATTTTCTAACGATAGCAATAGTCTCGATAAACGTTTCTACAGCGAATTGCTACACATTATTGGCTTGGTTGAAATCAAAGAGGGGGGTAAAAAACTTATCGGGCGAAACAAGGAGGGTGAACGCCACACAGGTTCATTGATTGAAAATGCTATTCTTAGAATTGATAGCCTTGATAAAATCTCGGAAATTGAAAAAATAGAACAATACGGTTCCAGCAAGCAAGAAAAGCTTTATAATGTGGCTTTGGAAATTAGCATCACTTGGATAAATAGAATTTTGTTTCTAAAACTTCTCGAAGCACAATTGATATCATACTATAAAGGTGATATTTCATACTCTTTTCTCAATATCGAAATGATTTCGAGTTACGACGACCTTAATAGTCTCTTTTTTGAAGTACTCGCTTGCAGGCCTTCAGAGAGAAACGAAGAGGTGAAAGCACTTTTCAGTAAGGTTCCATACTTAAACAGCTCGCTCTTTGAAGTTACAAAAACTGAAAAGGCATCAATTGCTATCAGCAACTTGCGCGACGACAAGCCCATTCCATATTATTCCGGCACAATACTGAAAGATGACAATGGTAAAAGACGACAAGGTGAGCTTAGTGCATTGCAATATTTGTTTGAATTTCTTAATGCCTACGATTTTGCCAGCGAAGGAAGTGAAGATATTCAAGAGGAGAACAAAACTCTCATCAATGCTTCTGTACTAGGTCTCATTTTTGAGAAAATAAATGGATATAAAGATGGTTCGTTTTTTACTCCAGGCTTCATTACCATGTATATGGCTCGCGAAACCATACGCCGTGCAGTGGTTCAGAAATTCAACGATGCGAAAGGATGGGCTTGTGCCGATGTCAATTCGCTTTACAACAAAATAGAGGACACCACAGAAGCTAATCAAATAGTAAACAGCCTGAAAATATGTGATCCTGCAGTGGGTTCTGGTCATTTTTTAGTGTCAGCACTCAACGAGCTGATTGCAATTAAAAGCGATTTGGACATTCTTGTCGATAGAGATGGCAAGCGATTGAAAAATTACCATTTCGAGGTTGTAAACGACGAGCTGATTGTTTCGGACGAAGATGGTGAATTTTTCGAATACAACCCGTCAAACAAAGAAAGCCAGCGTGTACAGGAAGCCTTGTTTCACGAAAAGCAAACCATTATCGAAAATTGCTTATTTGGTGTTGACATCAATTCCAATTCGGTGAAAATTTGTAGTCTTCGTTTGTGGATTGAACTGCTTAAAAATGCCTATTACAAAAACGAAACAGAACTCGAAACCCTACCCAATATTGACATCAATATCAAATGCGGAAACTCGCTGGTGAGCCGTTTTCCGATTGATGCCGATATAAAACAGGCACTCAAAAAGAGCAAGTGGAATATTGACAGTTACCGAATGGCTATTCAAACCTATCGAAACGCGCCAAGTAAAGAGGTCAAGCGGGAAATGGAAGCATTAATCTTATCCATCAAACAAGATTTTTCCCATGAAATAAGACAAAATGACCCCTTGAAGTCTAGGCTCGACAAGCTGGCTAGCGAACTCTATAATCGTTTTACTGGTAGTTTTCTGTTTGAAGTTGAACAGCCGTATGGCAAATCTGGGAAAGACCTTGCCAAAAGAAAAAAGAAAGAGCAAGAAAAATTAGAAGCAGAAATTGAGGTATTAACGAACAAAATTAATGAAATCAAATCTGATGAAATTTACAAAAATGCTTTCGAATGGCGCTTCGAATTTCCTGAAGTGCTTGACGATAACGGCGTTTTTATAGGCTTTGACGTGGTGATTGGGAATCCGCCTTATATCAGACAGGAAGAGATAAAAGATTTAAAGTTACACCTAAAATCACATTATAACCTCTATTCTGGAACCGCTGATGTTTATGTATATTTCATTGAAAAAGGGTTTGACGTTTTAAAAAACCGGGGTGAATTTACTTTTATATTGCCGAATAAATTCATGCAGGCAGGATATGGACAACCAGCTCGTAAATTTTTGTTAACACAGAACCTTCGTGAAATTGTTGATTTTGGTGACTATCAGGTTTTTGATGAGGCAACCACCTATCCTTGTATTCTTTCAGCCAGCAAAAGCACTTCATCGGGTAAATTCAAATCATCAAAAATTAACTCGCCAGATTTTGCGTTGAATTTCCCTACTTATGTTGCTCAAATTAGTAATGAAATAGACCATCAATCATTGACAGATGAAACTTGGATGATTTCAGATGCCGATAACCAACTCCTCGTACAAAAAATAATTTCTAATGGTCAAAAACTTGAGGATTATATTGGAGAAACGGCAAAAAGAGGTGTTTTAACTGGATTGACCGAAGCTTTTCTTATTGATGACCAAACAAAAATAAACATCATTGAAAAAGATGCAAATTCTGCTCAGTTGATTAAACCCTTTCTGTTGGGTAGAGATATAAAGCCTTATCTTAAAGCCAGCAATACTAATTGGCTAATTCTTGTGCCAAAAGGTTTCACTATTAAAAAGAATTTGCCACCTGATAAAGCTAATAGAATAAATGAGCCTATTCCACGCTATGGTTTCATGGAATACGATGCGGCTTGGAATTGGTTTTTGCGAAATTATCCGGGCATTGCCAATCACTTACTTCCATTCAAAGAAAAGGCTGAACAACGTACCGACAAAGGCGATTTTTGGTGGGAGCTTCGAGCCTGCGATTATTACGATAAATTCGAAATGCCCAAAGTATTGTATCAGGTTCTGCAAGTTAAACCTTGCTTTATATATGATGAAGAAGGATTGTATTGCAATAATTCGATGTGGTTTATTCCGACCAGCGACAAAGCTCTTTTGGGTATCCTAAATTCAAAATTAGGCTGGTGGCTCATTTCGAACTATTGTTCAGCCATTCAAAATGGCTATCAACTCATTTGGAAGTATTTTAGCCAAATTCCCATTGCTACAGGAAATGAACCTGTGCGTAAAATAATCACTACTCAGGTGAATGAAGTATTAAATATAAAAAAACAAAACCCAACCGCCGACACAACCGCTTTGGAGCGTGAGATTGACGAGCTGGTTTTCAAACTATATGATTTGACTTACGAAGAAGTAAAAATTATTGCTCCGGATTTTTGGATGAGCGAAGCGGAGTATGAAAAATATAAAAGCTAAAACAATGAGCAAGCAAAATTTAGTGTTATTTGAAAACAAGCAAGTAAGGCGCTACTATGACGAAAAATCGGAAGTATGGTATTTTTCGGTAGTAGATATTGTAGAAGCCTTAACCGATTCGGCTAACGCAACCGATTATTTAAAAAAGTTGAGAAAGCGAGATGCAGAGTTGGGTTCCTACCTAGGGACAAATTGTCCCCAGGTAGAAATGCTTACCAATGGAAAAAATCGTAAAACATTGGCGGGCAATGTAAAAGATATTTTTAGAATCATCCAATCCATACCCTCACCAAAGGCAGAGCCGTTTAAACAATGGTTGGCAAAGGTTGGTTATGAGAGAATGCAGGAGATAAACGACCCATCATTAAGTATGGATCGAGCCAGAGAAAATTGGCAAAAAATGGGACGTAGCGAAAAATGGATTCAGCAACGCATGACTGGTCAGGAAACACGGAATAAACTCACCGATTATTGGAAGGATGCCGGCATAAAAGAACAAGATGAGTTTGCAATGCTAACCAATATTATACATAAAGAATGGACGGATTTAACGGTAAAGCAGCACAAGCAATTGAAAGGCTTGAAATCTCAAAATTTGAGAGACCACATGAGTGAAGCTGAATTGATCTTTACGGCATTGGCAGAACTTTCTACCCGTCAAATTGCTAACAGTGAAAATGCAAAAGGTTTAACCGAAAATGCAAAAGCCAGTAAAAAAGGAGGTGCTGTTGCAAAAAATGCACGGAAGGAATTAGAAAGTAAAACAGGGAAAAGTGTAGTAACAGATGCCAACTTTTTACCACCCAAAAAAGAAAATAAGAAGCTGAAATAAAACCACAATACCACTTGCTTAGAAAAAGAAATATGTGTGTTTGTTTACCAACTGTATGAACTCGCTTACGAAGAAGTGAAAATTATTGTTGCGAATTTTTGGATGAGCGAAGATGAGTATGATAAAATCAAAATATTGCTTGACTATGGAAAACAGATTAAACCGTATGCAGACTGATTATATCACAATTCAGTTTGAATAATTTGATCTACCTGTTCCTTTTCTTCTTCGCTTTGGGCATCAAACAACCCATACCAGAATTCAGTAGAGAAGTCGTGTTTTTTATGCTCTAACCATTTTCGAGCTTCATCTATTTTGTTTAAAGCCGTGGTTGTAACAATATCAATCAAAACATCTTTGCTTATATTTGTATCTCTTTCTTTATCCTCAATTGCTTCTTCATCTTCGCGAACTTGACAACTATTAAACAAGTCCATACTCTTGCAAAAAGAAAGAAGTTCTCCAGTTTCCATGGAGCAAGCGTTTTCTTCAATTTGAACATCTTTAAAAACACTTGTGTAGGATATATAATTATAATCAATAGAAATAGAAGATACTAAATCTTTAAGGCAAACATCAAGCGCTCTAATAAAAAAGGGATTCTTGTTTTCATTAATTTGCTCAAGTGCTTTTAAAAGCGTTTGATATACTTCTGTTTCTTCAAGTTCACAATCTGCGCCTGAGCCTCTGAAATAAGGCACATCAAACAATTTCTTTGCAACTATTTCTAAATTCATGTTTTTTCTTTCAAAGTTAAAATAAATATTTTAAGTCGTATCGTCTTGTAATCAAATTGTATTTGTCAATGCATTCCCCCCCAACCACTCCACCATAGCCAGCTCGGCAGAATTCTTCGCAAAATCCAGTTCGGAGTCTTTCCAACGACCGATGTTGAGGGTATAGGTGGTGGTTTTGTCATCGAGCTGGGCAAACTTTCCGTCGGGGCGGCATTCGGTTAATTCTGCGGTCCAGGTATTGTGGTGGCGCCAGTGGAGGAGCAGAATGAAATGTCGGCCATGGTATTCAATTTTCTTAATGCATTGCGAAGGGCACCAAGAGAGATCGTCGTCCCAGTCCTGAATGGTGTTGAATTTGAGATTGTTGTCTAAATCTGGCGGATTGCTTTGTTTTTTCATTACGTTTTTTAGTTCATTTTCCTTTTCGCAGGTTACAATTAGCTCAATTGTGGCTTCTTCGGTTCGCGAACAGAGGCCAATAGAGATTGAAATCAATTGTTTACCGTCTGTTTTTGGGTGCAGTGGAATAGTGTTGTTTGCATCGAGTTGGCCATTTTTAAACACGGAGTAATAGGTTTCTGCGAATTGCCGATAGCTTTGAATATGAGCAGGTGCTTCAAAATCGGAGTAGGAGAGCTGCACTACAACAAAGCCACTCTCGCAGCTGGTCAAATTCGAGAGATGTAGTACGGGCAGCTGTTCGGAGAGTATTTCAAATGCATCTTTGTTGAATTCGCGCGTAACAGCAAAGAAATTTGTTCGGCGAAAAGCAATTGTTTCTTCGGGTTTCAGCTGCTCGTGGTATTTTAGTTTCATGATGGCGATGTTTCCTGCAAAGAAAGCACAACAAAACGCATCATGTTTGCGCTTTGCTTTTTTGTTGTAAATTGCAGCAGTTTATCGTTTTCTGCATAATAGAAACAATTCGCCCAATGAGAAACAAAGAAGCATATAGCCGGTACAAAATCATCGACAGTTGTTTGAGCAATCGTTTTCGGTCTTATCCGACCATGCAAGATTTGCTGGAAACCTGCGAAACCAAGCTTGATAAAAGATTTTCGGTATCGACCATACAGAAGGACATTCAGTCCATGAAATTTGATCAGTCGCTTGGCTTCGATGCCCCTATTGAATTTAGTCGCAAGCACAACGGCTATTATTATTCCGAACAAAACTACAGCATCAGCGGTGTTCCGCTTACCGAGGGAGAATTGAGCAATTTGAAAACGGTGGCCGATTTGCTTTCGTCGTTTACTGGTAAACGAATCAGCGAGACTTACGATCAGGCCGTGAACAAAATCATGGCTTCGCTTCGCGAAGAAGATATGAATCAGAAGAATCGCCCGAAACTGATCGAGACCGATTCGCATAATTCGCAGCGTGGTTTCGAGAATTTCGAAAAGCTTTTTTATGCTGTGGAAAGTCGAATTCCAATCAGCTTTGTTCACTATTCATACGATAAGCGTAGGTTTAATGCGGTGATTGCACATCCAGCACTGTTGAAGGAATTCAAGACGAAATGGTATTTGATGGCATGGTCGGAGCAACACAAAGCATTGATGACCTTTGGGTTCGACCGAATACATGCACCCCTCCTTCTGAAACGAAAATACATTGCCTGCGAAAAGAACGAGTTGGAACGTTACACAAAAAACATATACGGTGTCTTTCCATTTGAGGGAGAGGGTATTCAGGAAATACGATTCCGAACCGATCCGCTTTTTACCGACTATTTGCTGGCTAGCCCATTGCACCATTCGCAGCAATTGCTCGAGATGTACGAGCATGGCTCGGCATTGTTTAGCGTGGAGCTAATCCCAAGTATGGAATTGTTGAATTATTTTTTAGAACACAGCACTCGCATACATCTGGTTGGGCCCGCCTCAATGCGTAAGCGAATGTTGAAATCGTTGCAGGAAGCCGTAAACCGTTTTAAACCGATTGAAAATGAGAAGTAAATTATACAATCTGCCAGAATACAAATGCAAAAATGCGCATCCTGTTCTTTTTCGGGTTATTGTAAACGAAAAATACACTCGAATTGATTTTGGTTATCAAACTACCGACCATTATTTTAGAGGCGGTTGGGTCGATATAGATCCAAACACCTATTTGCAAATGGGTGCAAATAAACCTAAGCTTAAAATGACCCATGCCGATAATATTCCAGTTGGGCCAGATAAGCATTATTTTGAACGAACAACCGATCGAAAATACTTTAGTTTGTTTTTCGAACCAATCCTTAAAGGCATCGCCAAATTCGATCTTATTGAGCGTTTGCCTGTCTCTAAAACATTGTTTAACTTTTATAATGTCAAACTCGCTCCAGAGTTGGCTATTGAGTTGTTGGAAGAGTAAAAGCAAACCGGCATCAAACACAACATTCCTGTCGCGCCATGCGCGGTAAACATCGGGAGGATTTTTCAAGTTATATGTTTTTAAGCGGCAAGAACAACCCTGTTCAGCAGGTGGCGAAATGGAAGCCTTGTTACAGTCCGTTAGGAGCAGGATGGTTTTTATTCAATTGAATTATTGATCTCGAAACAATCGACTACAACGACTGTTTTGTACATACGGCACAAATCTTTTCTCTTTTTCTGGCTAACAATATATAGAGGCTGTCTCAAATCAAAGTTCACGGTACGACATTTCATCGTTCCGGAGGTTTTTGGACGCTGAAATGTTCTGCTTGTGCATAGCCTAGTCTTTTGAGACAGCCTCAAATACCTGCACTTGCAGCAGAGTCATTTGCGCAGCAGCATTGCCAGAATAAATTATTCGTAAAAAGCAAAACGCAAACTGAATGCGTTTAGGTGTTTTTTCTTTGTGTAAAAATACCGCTATGGAACAAATCAAAAAACCTCAGCAATTAAAACGTTTGGTGCAGCTCGCCGATATTTGTCGCGAACAATTGATGCAGATCTCGCCCGAAGAAAAAAAGCGCACCATTGTTCATTGCCCCTATTTTGCAAAACCCTATTATCAAAACGGCGGGTGGTGTATGATAAACAAAACGACCTATTTGATTAATGCCAATACGGGAGCAAAAATTCAAATCGATTCTGCATACAATATCCCATTTGCACCCGATTATCACCTGATGGGCTCTACACATGCCGTATTGAATTTTATTCTGTTTTTTTCCGCAATTCCAGCATCGTGGACAACATTTCATCTGATTGAAGAATGCCGCGACAGACCATTTGTTGAGAAAAATATTGAACGAAACAACAAAGGAGTTTACAACATCACTTTATAATTCAAACCCATGGAAAACCTTTTCAATCATGAATGGTCTGCCGAAGGTGCTATGAAAGCAAGGATTGAAATATTTCGAATTGCTTACAGCAAAGCAATCATTAATCTGGAGCAGTATGTCGTGTACTTTCCAACAAAACATGATACTATGGGCTTTACCGATAAGGAAATAGCTGATTTACTGATTGTTTTTCCGGTTATAACGAAAAAGAAATTTTACAAGGCAATGGGGATTTCCACTGCAATGGCAATTGACGGAGATCCGATTCTGTACCGACATGATGTATTGCTGGCCATCCGTTGTATTTTGGAAAAGCGAAAACCAAGACTTGAAGAATGGGATTGATAATTTCAAATCTAAACGGGCTCGCTTTTCCAACAAAACTTCTACTGTCACTCTGAGACTACCAGCAAAACCAGTTTTGCAACCTAAAAACAAATAATAAAAAGCGCAGTCATGCAGAGTTTTGCACTAATGAGCATTTTGAACGT